>JAKSPQ010000076.1 GCA_024404665.1 Clostridia bacterium | reverse complement strand
CGGCTTCAAGCAGCTGCTTGATGGTGACGACTGACATTTTGAATGTCCTCCTTTTGTTTTTTGGTTTTTCCACCACATAAGAAACAGAACCCGGACCTGAGCGATTGCCCGGCACCGACGGGCGAAATCCTATGTGTGTGTATTTATTATGCGGCGCCGTTTCACCTCTCGGCGCAAACAGCGGTATTATATCACAAAATCCATATAAAATCAAGATAAATGTGAATAGCAGAACAATATTTACAATTTGTTTACATTTAAGAGAAGCGTTTTTCTGTATCATTCCCTTTCAGCCGCTTATTTCTGCCTGCGTACCCTTCTTATTGCGGAAATAAGCTTCGGAAAGAAAAGCCATGCAGTCCCGAATACCGCTCCGAACGAAACAGCGGCAGGAATCAGAGAGACGACGAGCGATAAGATTACGGAGCGGGGGCCGGACGCTGCGGAGCCGAAGGCAGCGGGCATGACAAACGACATGAGAACTGCCGTTCCGCAGCAGAGGGCTGCTGCGACGGCGGTATGTATGCCGAAGCCCGTATATCCGAAATGGACATCCGCATTTATTCTCGCAGCCGCAAGCATAACGGTTCCAGAAAAAACATAAGCGGATAGAAAATAAGCGGGTGACAGTCCGTCCGAAATCAGCGAACCGCCGAACACGGCAAGACCCGAAACAAACCCCGAAACAGCCGCGAAGGAAAAGCCTCCGGGAACTGAAAGCCTTGACAGTCCCATAACCGAATGGCAAAGCATCGGATTATCCGCAGACAATACGAATACTATCAGTGCCGTTATGATAATTCCGGAAAGAAGCACCGCAAACGGTCCGGGAACAGAGCCCTGGATTCCGAATATCACCGGAACAATATACGATACGAAAAGAGCTACGGAAAATGAACACATGACGAAAAGAGCAGTAAACTGCTTGAAGCCGATTTCCGCTGCCGAGCTTATCAGTTCAAACAGGGATGCGAGTCCGCCGTTCTGTCTGCGTGTATCGGAGTGCGGGATAACGGCCAGAGCCTTACCGGATGGCTTCTCTTCACCGCCGGAAATTCGTACGGAAGACTCATCGGGAGCAAGCGCGGAATTCCCGACAAAAACGGAATCCTTTCCCGAAACCAGAGCAGGCTCCTGAACGGCGAGAAAAACCCGGGGCTTTGTGCTTCTTTCCTTCAGGCTGTCCTCGCTGTCGCGTCCACCGATGAAGACTGATGTTCTGTCGGTCACAAAGCCGCTTCCGACTGCAAAAGAAACGGAATATCTGTCCGCTCTGGGCAGCCACAGTCCCGTGGAAATACCGAAGTCGTTCAGCGCAACGTCGGCATCGGCCGAAGCCTCCGTAAAATCCCCTCCTACCGCAAATGCTGCCTCGAGTATGGTGTCTCCGGATACTCTTCCGTGAGTATTCACCGTCGAATAAATAAAAAAAGGAGAGAGGCAATAATCGGATGTTTTTTTGAAGAAGGAGCCGATTGACTTCTTGACGGAATCGGTCAGCGGAACCACTCTGCCGTCCGAATTCCTGTATGCGTTGCATTTCGAAAAAGAGTCTCCGGGGCAGCCTGTTATTACGGACGTGCCTGAAAGGTCCGACATTCCCGTAATTCTGAGCGTAACACAGTCGTTCAGGGGATGGTTGTCCAGTGTGTGAATATCAGAGATATCCGACAGGAGTATCGATGGGTCCGGAATCATAACGTCCGAAAATTCGGCAAGCGCATCCGAAATTCTCATAATATATGCGGGGTACGAGCTGCAGTTGTTTCCGTATGCGGCACCGATAAGAAGCGCTTTTTCGGCAGGAGTACGCAGGGCGCTGCTCTTCAGAGTAATACCGGAATACACTTCATCGGCAAACCATACGCCCCGGACTTCTATTCTCTTGTCATAAATGACGTCCTCATCGTCTATGACGGCACTTCCGGCATCGGCGAGAACCGCAACAGCGCTTTCCGAAAGAAACGCCACGGGAGCGCTCTTTGACTTATAAGCCAGTTTATACGCTCTCACTGCGCCGATGAACGCAGGTACTGCTCTGTTCTGAGGTCCGCATATGACAGAAGTGATGATGACAGACGTCAGAAAGACGGAGAGGTTGTCTCCGAAGCTCCTGCTTCCGGATATCAGCATTGAAACAAGAACAACCGCGGACAGTAAGAGCAGGACTACGGTTCCGACACGGCAGATTCTGAGATACATATCGGTAAACTTCGGGAGACAGCCCTTTACGTCGGAACCGTTTCCGTCGGAAAAATCTCTGCTTATGCTTTTGTATATCCTGTCAGCCACGGCTCCGAGATAAGTCAGAGCAACCGTAAGTACGGTATAAGCCACGGCAGAAGCCAGAGCCTCAGCCCATCTTCCTATCGCTGCAAAAACTATGAGTACGGGAATAAGCACAAGTGTCGCGGGGTTTGAAAGAGCCCTGATCAGCATTTGCGCAAGGCCGTCTGAGGATTCCGACAGGATTGCCGGTATTTTTCCACCGTCACGCTTTTTTTCTGCGCCGGTAATATTCTGTTTTTCGTTTTTATTGTCTTTTTTCATATTCCGGCCTCACGGCATTCATTCGGTGAAAAAGCTTAAGGAGCCTGAATCCTCATCCTTTCTCACAGTAACCTTTTTTATCTTGTGTGTATAATCGGCAATCAGCAGCTCCGCAAGTCTGTCTTCGATTTCCTTCTGAATGAAACGGCGCATATTTCTGGCTCCGAATTTCGAAGAGAACGAATTGTCGGCTACGTATCCGGCAACTCCTCCGTCGTAATCCAGTTCGATTCCGCGTCCGGCAAGAACTCCCGCAAGATCTCCGAGCATTATTCCTGCGATTTTCAGGAACTCGTCGCGGCCGAGTCTTGAGAAGACAATAATCTCGTCGACTCTGTTGATGAACTCGGGTCTCAGGAACTCAAGCAGCGCCTTTTCGGTCTTTGCGGAATCGGAGCTCTGAGGATCCGATGTAAAGCCTACGGTTGTCTGAACGGAGCCCGTCGAACCGCAGTTCGTGGTCATGACGATGACGGTATTCTCGAAATTGACTGTTCTTCCCTGCGCATCCGTCACGCGGCCGTCGTCAAGGATCTGAAGGAGAATATTGAGCACATCGGGGTGTGCCTTCTCTATTTCGTCAAACAGAACCACGGAATACGGACGTCGTCTGATCTTCTCTGTGAGCTGTCCGGCTTCATCGTAACCGACATATCCCGGAGGAGAACCGATAAGTCTTGATACCGAATGCTTCTCCATAAATTCGGACATATCGAATCTGATTAGATTTTCGGGAGTGGAGAAAAGATCGTTTGCAAGCACCTTGACGAGCTCGGTTTTACCTACGCCCGTAGGTCCGGCAAAGATAAACGAAACGGGCTTGCGTTTATAGGAAATGCCAGCTCTGTTTCTTTTTATTGCACGGGCCACAGCTTCGACCGCCTTATCCTGACCGATAATGCGTGAAAGAAGGCGCTCCTTAAGCTTACCGAGACGTTCGAATTCATTTTCGGATATGGCAGTCGCGGGAATTCCGGTCCACACCTCGATTACCGAGGCCAGGTCCTCAAAGCCCATGACAATATCCGAGCACTCCTTCTCAAGCTTATCGAGCTTCTCGGAAGCAGCAAGCTCCGCGGACTTTATCACTGCGATTTTTTCGTATTTCTTATCCTCGGGAATATCGGGATTCGACTCCGCTTCCTCGCGTTCTCTTTTAAGCCTTAGGAGCTCTTCCCTTACGGCATACGACTCGTTGAGCGGAGCGCTTGAAAGAGAGAGCTTTGAGGCAGCCTCGTCGAGAAGGTCGATGGCCTTATCCGGAAGATATCTGTCTGTAATATATCTCTCGGAAAGAGTAACGGCATAAGAGGCGATATCGTCCGGCACCGTAATATGATGGTATTCCTCGTAATAATGCTTGATGCCCTTAAGCATCTCGGCAGCCTCTGATACGGATGGCTCATTAACGGTTACCGGCTGGAAGCGACGCTCAAGCGCCGAATCCTTTTCAATGTATTTACGGTACTCTCTCAGCGTCGTTGCTCCGATGACGCGGATTTCTCCCCTTGAGAGCGCAGGCTTTAAAATATTCGCCGCATTGATCGAGCCCTCGGCGTCGCCGGCGCCTACGATGTTGTGTACTTCGTCTATTACAAGAATAATATTTCCTGACGCCTTCACTTCATTGACAAGAGTTAGCATTCTCTGCTCAAACTGACCTCTGAACTGGGTTCCCGCAACGACAGCCGTAAGGTCAAGAAGATAAAGCTGCATGCCTTTAAGACGGTAAGGGACGTCATCGGCGGCAATTTTCAGGGCAAGAGCCTCGGCCACCGCGGCTGTCCCGGTACCGGGCTCGCCGACGAGGCGGCGATTGTTTTTCTGTCTTCTGCAGAGAATCTGAATGATTCTGGAAAGCTCGGCCTGTCTTCCGACGATATTGTCGATTCTTCCTTCAATCGCCATCTGAGTAAGATTTTTACAGTATTTGTCAAGGAATTCGGTTTTCTTTGACTTTGACTCAGATTTTCCCCTGGCATCTCCGTTCTTTTTGTCATCCGACTTCTTACCGCCGCCGAAGGCTCCGAAAATCTTACCGAAATCAAGAGAGGGAGCCCCTCCGCTGTCGCCGATAACGGGAGAATCCTCGCCGTTTTCGGGAAGGACATCACCGGCAGCCGTGAGATTTTCGGTCATCTCCTCAAGCTGCTCCGGGGAAATTCCCATATTTTTGAGCTGATCCTGCATCATCTCCTGCACCGGAATTCCGACTTCCTTTGCGCATGTGAGGCAGTAGCCCTCGCTTTTTTTCTGCCCGTTCTCGACCTTGGTGACGAATATCATGGCCGGACGTATCTGGCATTTGCTGCATTTTATCATTTAAAACTTATCCTTTCGGTTTAAGGCCGGCTTACTCCGACCGTGTAAGCGGATGAATTGCAAAGATAATATACCTTGCCCTCCGCATAAGCGAGTATATATTTTCCTTCGGGCTTACCTGTAAGCTCTGCCGCCGCATACAGTCCCGAGGTATTATAAGCAAATATTCTGGAATCAGCAAGAACATATGCCGTATCGGAAAAAACCGACAGAGATACCGGCGTGGAAGAAAGGGCTACGGTTTCGGTTTCCGAGCCTACCTTATGCGGAATCATAAGCAGGTGGAAATTCACTGACAGACCTTTTCCGGTTTCTTTAAGCAAAACCGCCGAAAGCTCTCCGGAGTTGTCAAATGCGACGGCCTCGCGGTCACCGAAGGCAACCTCCTTTAACTGAACGCCGTCCTTGGACCAGATAATAACTCTGTCCTTGCAGAGAATGCCGTAGCCGTCATCGGTGAAAAAGCATTTCAAGGGAAATCGTCCGACAAGCGCGACATCTGATATTCGCTTTTCTTCCTCAACCGAATAAAGTTCGATTTCCGAAGAATACTGACCGGAAGAATTGACATCCACCGTAGCGGTAAGCAGCATGGTTCCTTCTCTGTCAAGCACGGCCGATATGACTCTCGAATTTTTCCTGTATGCCGTCTGAAGCGAGAAGTTCGATCTGTAAAGCAACACGGATGACGCAAACTCACTGTCGCCGCTTAAAATCACGTATTTTCCGCTGTCCGAAACGGACATTCCGTAAATTTCATTTTCAGATGTCCCGTGATATACTTTCGAAAAAGAATTGAAAATATAATAATCCTTTCCGCCGAACTCATAAACACCGGCATATACCGAGGAAGACGTAAGTCTCGCGGAAGCAAGGACAAAATCGGAGGAGCAGGTGTTTCTTCCGGTTGCGGAAAAAATTCTGATGCCGGAGTTTCCGGCTACGGCAAGGCCCTGACCGTAAAGGGCAAAGGACTGTCCCGAATCGGGAGAATATATTATTTCGGTTGATATTTCTGAGTTTTTATCAAGTCTGAAGGCAAAATTGCGGAAAATGTACTGAATGTTTTCCCTGGTGATTTTACCGGCATTCACGGTTGCGCTGACGGCAACGTAAATTATCAGGCCGAAAAGGAATGCAAATTCAATAAATCTGCAAATTCCGGATATCATCGAAAAATATCCGTTTCTGGCGCCGACCGAGCCGAAAAATCCCTCAAGGACGTCATCGGCCTGCTTTTTATCGGCACGCTCGGAAAAAACATGAAATTTCATAAGCAGTAATACTTTAATTCTCCGCAGGCCGTAATACGGCCGCGGTAATGAAATAATGTTATAAATCCGGATAGCTGACGCTTCCGAGATAAAGTGCGTAGGGGGGCAGTGTGGGTCCGGCCTTGCTCCTGTCACGCGAGTCGGTAATTCCTTTAATATCCTCAGGGCCGATACTTCCGAAGCCGCACTCCAATATAGTTCCGGCAATAATCCGAACCATGTTGTAAAGAAAGCCGTTTCCGGTAACCGAAATCACTATAAGCCCGTCATTCTGTTCGACGGAGCATGAATAAACGGTTCTGACCGTATCGGTAACCGAAGAGCCCGAGCTCATATACGATGCGAAATCGTGTTCTCCGCAGAAGGCCGAGGCCGCCTCGTTCATTCTGAGAACCGCACCGGAATCCAGGTCATGTCTCGGAATATATGCTCTTTCCTCTAGCAGAGGCGAGCGGAAATGAGATGCGGAAATCAAATAATGATATGTCTTTGAATGGGCCGAATACCTTGGGTGGAAATCATCCGGGACAGGTTCGGCAGAGAAAACGGAGACACCCTGGGGAAGATAAAAATTCAGCGCGTCGGGTATCTTTCCGTAAGGCACCGACGTCGGAAGAGAGCTCTCGCCTTTCTTTGAAATGCAGGCGGCAAAGCCAAGAGCGTGAACGCCGGCATCGGTTCTCGAGGAGCCGGTTACGTCGCACGCGAAGCCGAAGAGAGACTCGCACGCGGACGTAAGAACGGACTGCACCGTCGTTCTTCCGGGCTGGTACTGCCAGCCGGAAAACAGCGAACCGTTATATGAGAGTCTGATAAGAGCCTTCACATCGAATACCCGAATTTAATCCCGTTGAGCAGCACGGTTCCTGCGGCAACCGCCAGAAATACGAAGAGTATGACAAAATCCGAAAAACGGACCTTCATAACATGAAGACTTGTCTTGCCCTCTCCGCCGTGGTAGCAGCGGCATTCCATAGCGACGGCGAGCTCATCGGCACGTCTGAATGAAGAAACAAACAGCGGTATAAGCACGGATACGAGAGAGCGGATCCTTCCCATAAGAGGTCCCGAGGAAAAATCGACGCCTCTCGAGCGCTGGGCGGTCATGATCTTTTCGGCATCATCGGAGAGCGTCGGTATGAATCTCAGAGCGATAAACATCATCATCGCAAACGAATGAACCGGAATTCCGATTTTGGAAAGAGGCATGAGCAGGGACTCTATGGAATGTGTAATATCCACGGGGCTCGTCGTGTAAGAAATCAGAAGTCCCGTACCTATGACAAGGCAAAAGACTCTGAAAGACATAAAGAACGCTTTCCAGATTCCGTCCTTATATACCCTGAATATCCAGAATGCCAAAAGAGGCTCTCCTGTTCCCGGAGTAAAGAAAATATTGAGAACAAATGTAAAAATGAGAATGAATATGATCATTCTGACGGATTTCAGTACTATCTTCAGAGGTACCGTGCTTGCAAAAACCAGTCCAAGCGTAAAAAGCAGAAGAAGCGCAAACGAGGCAAGGCTTTTGCAGAGGAAGCACATTACCATGAATACCACCGTTAGTATCAGCTTCATTCTTCCGTCAGCCCTGTGAAGTACAGATGAAGCGGGGTAATACTGGCCCAGAGTAATGCTTCTGCTCATAATGTGAAGCCTCCCTTCCCCATACCGTCACTGCCGGCTTTGCGGCCTTTCAGGATTTCCGCAACCGCTTCTGCCGCATCAGAGACCGTAAACACGGCTTTTCCGAGCTTCAGTCCTCTTTCCGAGAGCTTATATGCAACCGCGGTGATTTCGGGAACGTCAAGTCCTGCACCGATAAGAACCGAAGGATCCCCGAATATGTCGCCGCTGTTTCCGTATGCTGCAATACGGCCGTTATTGAGAATACAGAGTCTGTCGCATCGTTCGGCCATGTCCTCCATGCTGTGAGAGACGATGATGACGGTCGCTCCGTGCTCTTCCTTATATGCGGATATGGCATCGAAAACCTTTTTTCTTCCCTCGGGATCGAGGCCGGCGGCGGGCTCGTCGAGAATAAGCACCTCGGGAGTCATTGCCATGACTCCGGCAATTGCAGCGCGTCTTTTTCTGCCTCCGGAGAGATCAAAGGGGGCCATATCCAGGACCTCCTCGGAGAGACCTACGGTTTTAGCCGTTTCTCTGACTCTTCTTTCGATTTCGTCCTCCGGGAGCTTCATGTTTTTCGGTCCGAACGCAATATCCTTTCTTACGGTCTCCTCAAAGAGCTGATATTCTGGATACTGCATGACAAGTCCGACCCTGAACCTTATCTTACCTATGCTTTTCGGCTTGAGCCAGATGTCTTCGCCGTCGAGAAGGACTCTTCCGGACGATGGACGCTCAAGTCCGTTCAGCAGTCTTACGAGGGTCGATTTACCCGAGCCCGTATGTCCGATTATTCCGGTTACGGTTCCTTTTTCGAAGCTTACCGAGATATTGTCCAGCGCCTTCTTTTCATAAGGAGTCCCCGGACTGTATACATAAGTTATGTTTTCCAGTGTAATGATGTCTGACATGTTTCATGCCTTTCGGAATAAAGTTAGCTTCCGTCTGTGACGGAAAAACGGCCATCAAAGACCTGCGGCGGCAGCGATTATGTCCGCAACCTCATCGGGAGTCACTCCGGAGGGCAAATCAAAGCCTTTTTTCCTCAGCTCGTTAAGCAGCGCGGTGCACTGAGGAGGAATAATACCGTACTGTTCAAGAAGGGCGGTGTCCGAAAGGATATCCTTGGGAGTACCTTCCGCAATAACAGAGCCGCCGTCAAGAATTACTATTCTGTCGGCTCTTGCAGCTTCGTCCATAAGGTGTGTGATATTAATAACGGTTATTCCTTTATCCTTGAGGGAGCGCATGATATTCATTACATCCCTGCGCCCTATCGGATCAAGCATTGCCGTTGATTCGTCGAAGATTATGCATTCGGGCTGCATTGCGAGAACTCCGGCTATGGCAACTCTCTGCTTCTGTCCTCCCGAAAGTCTGGCGGGCTCGGCGCCTGCGTAATCCGTAAGGCTCACGGCGGCAAGAGCGCTGTCGACACGTCTGCGTATTTCATCCGGAGGACAGCCGAGATTCTCGGGGCCGAAGGCTATGTCCTCCTCGACAACCGTTGCGATGAGCTGATTGTCCGGATTCTGGAACACCATTCCGACTTTCCTGTGAATATCGAGTATTTCCGCGTCCGTAAGCTCGGACGACACGGTCTTTCCGTCGATGACGAGCTCGCCGGAGGTCGGCTCGATAATCAGGCTGAAAAGCTTTGCGAGAGTCGATTTCCCCGAGCTGTTCCGCCCTATGACGGCGACGAATTCGCCCTTCTCAAATGTGAGTCCCACATCCTTCAGGGCATATTTAACTGGGCCCGATTCGGGCTTAGGCTCATATGAGAAGGATAGGTTTCTGCATTGAATATATCCGGTTTTTCCGGTATCGGTCATTAGATTGTACCTCTATCAGTGATTTTCCGGGATGCACCCGGAATAAGGACCTGACTTCTGCGGTTATTTCTGCCATCTGGCGGACGCTCCGCACGGGAGGAAGCCGCCGGTGGATTCCACGGGCAGGCAGAGCTCGCCGGCCTCGCACTTTCCTCCGCAAATGTCTGTTATTCTTCTGTCGACAATGTATTTCATAGTCAGAGGGGAGAGTCCCGTCGTGTAAGAATTCACAAGGAAGAACAGCGGATCATCCGATAAAATGGACGCACAGAGCGAAATCAGCGAGTCTGCCGAGTCCTCTATTTTCCACACTTCGCCGTTCGGTCCCCTGCCGTACGACGGAGGATCCATAATAACGGCGTCATATTTGTTTCCGCGTCTGATTTCCCTCTCCACGAACTTCCGGCAGTCATCGACGATGTATCTTATCGGTGCGTCGGCAAGTCCCGACAGAGCGGCGTTTTCCTTTGCCTGCTGCACTATTCCGCGCGATGAATCCACGTGACATACCGATGCTCCCGCAGCGGCTGCGGCTACGGTTGCGCCTCCGGTATAGGCAAAAAGATTCAGCACCTTAACGGGTCTGCCTGCATTTTCTATCAGCTCCGAAAACCAGTCCCAGTTGGCGGCCTGTTCGGGGAAAAGCCCCGTATGCTTAAAGCCCATGGGTCTTAATACGAACTTAAGCTTTCCGTAGGTGATATTCCACTCCTTCGGAAGTCTGTTGACCGTCCATGCCCCTCCTCCCGAGGAAGAACGCTTATACACGCCGTCGGCCTTTTTCCAATCGGGAGATTTTCTGCCGGTATTCCAGATAATCTGGGGATCCGGTCTGCAAAGGATGTACTCCCCCCATTTTTCGAGCTTGTCACCGGCGTCGGTATCGAGTACACGGTAATCCTTCCATCTGTCAGCTATCCACATTTCTTCTGTCTTCCTTAGGTATTTCTGGTCGATTTTTCAGTTATTGTAATATGCGGCAATCTTAGAAGCGCCCGAATGGGCATGGCAGATTGCTATCGCAAGAGCATCGGCAGTATCGTCGGGCTTCGGAGGCTTTTCGAGATTCAGAAGTCTCGTAACCATGGCGATTACCTGGCGTTTTTCGGCTCTTCCGTATCCGACGACCGACTGCTTGGCCTGGAGCGGCGTATATTCGTATACCTTAACGCCGTGATTGAAAGCGCTGAGAAGAATGACTCCCCTGGCCTCCGCCACTCTGATTCCGGTTGTAATATTCGTATTGAAGAACAGCTCCTCGACGGCTACGGCATCGGGCCTGTAGGTTCGGATGATTTCCCCCAGATCGGAATAAATCTGCGACAGCCGCTTCTCGGTCGTAAGGCCTGCCTCGGTTATGACGGAGCCGTAAGCTACGGCTCTGTGTTTTGAACCGTCGCTGCTAATGACGCCCCAGCCGATGGTTGCGAGTCCCGGGTCAATTCCCAAAATAATCATGAAGGTCCCCCATTATTACAAACATAAAACCACTATATATTATATCATTAAATATTATTAGTGTCAATCTTTT
>JAKSPQ010000075.1 GCA_024404665.1 Clostridia bacterium | reverse complement strand
AGCACTATGACAGCGCCGATGACGGAAAGAGGACTCAGCATTTCGCCGTAAAACACAGCCGCCAGCACAGGATTAAGCACAGGCTCAATGCCGGAAATCAGCGATGCGGCAACCGCCGGCGTCTTTTTGATTCCTATCGCAAAGCAGATCTGAGCAGCGCCCTGCTGCAGCAGACCGAGCGCCAGAACCGCGAGAAGCTCCTTTACGGGAGTTGCCGCGATATTTGTCTGAACGAGCCAGGGCAGCCCTATGAGCGATGTCAGCGCGTATGACAGCAGTATTGCGGTAAATGGCTCCGAATCCTCCCTGCTGTTGAAAATGAAGAATCCTGCATACGTAAAGCCGGATATAAGCGCCAAAGCATTGCCGAGCATATTTCCCGCCGACAGAGAATCTATAAAGAAGCAGATTATTCCGGCCAGAACGACGATGCAGGTAACAACCTCGAGCTTCGTCGGTTTCTTCTTAAAGAGGAAGGCCATAATCAGAATTACAAAGACAGGCATGGAAAACTGAAGCACGATGGTGTTTCCGGCCGTCGTCAGCTTGTTCGCCAGCGCATACAGGTTATTCGTTGCCGATATGGATATAGCCGCAAGTATTACGCTTTTATTTATTACGAACCTGTGCTTTTCGCAAAGCATGATGATAAGTATCATCACTCCCGCAAGAATTGATCTCGCGCTGCTGATAGCCATTGCTTCCCAGGTGCAGATTTTGAAGAACAGTCCGCCCGTAGCAAAGAAAACCGCAGACATGAACACAAACAACGAAGATTTTTTCATAAAACTCTCTTTTCGGTATTCGTTTTTTATCCCATATATTTTATCACAAACAGCCCCGGAGGTCAACAATAATGTGCCTTCCTCGGGTTTGTTTTTGATGAGCAGTTTTCTTGATGATGTCATATTAAAGGAGCAGAGTCACGCCCAACAAGCGTAAATCCGATCTTTGTGTCGAAAAACTTGAATTAACACATTATTTATGTTATAATAATGGTATATATTAATGCTTCAGGCAATACTGTCAGCGGTTCAAGCGGGACAGTATGCTTAATTTATTAAGAATCTATCATATACACGGAGATAAAATATGATCAATACCCCGGACAAATTACCGCTTATTTCGGTTCTTGACGCAGCAACACTCGGTTCGGATCTGGACCTTTCGCCTCTTGACGGCGTAGGAAACGTTACGGTTTATCAGAACACATCGCCCGATGAGATTCCCGCCCGCATCGCCGATGCGGAAATATGCCTTATCAACAAGGTGAAGCTCGGCGAGCCCGTCCTGAAGGACGCGAAGAACCTGAAGCTCATCTGCATCTTCGCGACAGGCTACGATAACATCGATGTTGCCTATTGCCGCTCCCGCGGTATCGCGGTGTGCAACGTCGTCGGCTATTCGACGGACAGCGTTGCTCAGCTGACCGCAGGCATGGCTCTTTACCTTGCGGGACATATGTATGAGTACACGGAGGCTGTCAGAAGCGGCCGCTATTCGGCCGGAAGCACAGCCAACATTCTCACGCCGGTTTATCATGAGCTTGCCGGCAAAACGTGGGGAATTGCCGGTTACGGCAACATAGGAAAGAAGGTCGGCGCCGTCGCAAGCGCTCTCAGCTGCCGTATTATAGCGCACAAGAGGACTCCGGACTCCTCGGTCGAATGCGTGGATATGGACACGCTCTGCCGCGAATCCGACATCATCTCCGCTCATTTTCCGTTAAATGACGCGACACGCGGCATTTTTTCAGCGGAGCGTATAGCAATGATGAAGCCGGGAGCAATTTTCATCAACGTTGCAAGAGGCGCGGTCGCCGACGAAGCAGCTCTGGCAGCTGCCGTAAGCAGCGGACGTCTCGGCGGACTCGGCATCGACGTTTACTCCCGCGAGCCCTTCACCGAGGACCATCCCTTCTACGCAATCAAGAGCCTTCCGAACGTCTGCCTGACGCCTCACATGGCATGGGGCTCCGCCGAGGCCCGCAAGCGCTGTCTCGATGAAATCATTCTCAACATAGGAGCATTTTACAGAGGCGAAAAGCGCTGCAGAGTGGATTGAGAAATCCAATGCACGGCTGCAGCTTTTTCATAGCCGGCAATAAAAAACGGAGATGCCAAAGCAGTCAAAGCTGCCTTCACATCTCCGTTTGTTTTGTCTGTCATTTCTTAACATATATGCGGCAATTCTTCAATTCCCGCCAGAGGGCATGCGGATTTCTGCCGTAATTCAGCGTAATTTTACGGCTTAAGATTACCAGATCAGTTCAGCCAGAGCAAGCATAAGCGGCATGGAGCCTATGCTCAGAAGTGTGCTGAGACACACGTCCTTTACGGCCGCCTGAGTATCACAGCCGTAAATTCCCGCGAAGATTGCCGTGTTGCAGCCCACCGGAGCCGCTGCGGCAATCAGGACCGCCATTCTTACGGTATGATATTCGACCGGCACAAGCCACAGTCCCAGCAGCGTAAGGAACGGTATCGCTATCAGTCTGACGACAACGGAAAGATAGGTCATCTTATCCGTAAGGAGTTTAACAAACGGCATCTGCGCAAGATAGCAGCCCAGCACTATCATCGCAATCGGGCCGTTCATAGAGGCTATTGTGCTTATCATTCCCATTATCGGGGCCGGAAGCTTTATCGGCAGTACAAAAAGCAAAAGTCCCAGAACAAACGCTATAAGAACCGGATTCGTAATAATCTTTTTGGGCTTTATGCAGCTCTTGTCCTTGGTCATTACGAGAATTCCGTAGGTCCACTGAAGGAAATTCAGCAATGCAACATAGGAGGCAACATAAAAGACCGCACCGTCGCCCAGAGTCATCTGAACCAGGGGCAGCGCCATAAATCCGGCGTTTGAAAACGAAACGCCGAACTGGCGTACGGAATCCGTTTTGCCGAAAACAAGCGTGCTCACTGCCATAGACAGAATCAGGGAAAGCAAAGCGGCAACAAACGATACTGCCAGGCCCACTGCAAGCTCTTTTGTGTAGTCCTGTATGTATGATTTCATAATCGCCACGGGCATTACAAGATAAAGCAGCATCTTGCCCAGCTCTCCGCAGCCTGTTTTGGTTATGATTTTTCCCTTATACAGAAGATAACCAATCATCATATAAAGGAACATTATAAGGTTCTGCTTTAACAGCAACAGCACGTTTTCCACTTTCGTAAATCCTTTTCGGGGCCGCGTCATTTATCCGCATACATTTTTACGGCATCGACGGACACCCGGGGCCCCTCTCAGTATCTTTTTCTTTTTATGACTGCCGCGCAGAGAATTACCGAAACAGCAGGAAGGATCAGCATCGATGCCGAACCGCAGCCCTTCTTTGACGTCTCATTCTCCGCTGCGCCGGTTGTCTCGGCTTCCGTCTCCGGAAGCTTTTCCGCTGTCCACTGTGCGGTATATGAGGTCTCGCCCTTTAAGTATCTTGTGAGATCCTGAGACCAGCCGGCAAAAACATATCTGTATCCGTCGGAATCCGGCTTCGACGGTGTTTCCGGAGGATTGGTTTTAAGGTCCGTGCCGTAATCGTATTCTACGACGGACAGAACGGTTTTGCCGTCATCGTCAAGGAGCGTGACCTTGATCTTCAGAGGCTCCCATACAGCATAGAGCTTAATGTCGGCGTCGTCGGTATATTTGTCACCCGGACGGTAGTCCACGGTCTTGCTGCCGGCCTTCACGGTCCAGCCGACAAAGCTGAAGCCCGTCTGTGTGGGCGTTTTATCCGATATTACTATCTCCGCTCCCGGAATCTTTCTCTGATTCACCGGAGCGTTTTTGCCGTCTCCCGCAGAAAAAGACACGGTGTAGCACATCTTAGACGTTGATACAGCGTAGGAAAGTGAAATCCAGCCCGTAAGGCCGTCCTTCTCGATTTTGCCCCAGCCTCCGTCGATGGCAACCACATTCACCCTGTCGCCGTTTTTCACGGTTCCGACAATTCCGTTCGAGGTTCCGGGTCCGCTTCTGACATTCAGGCTGTCGGCTGTTATGATATACTCGCCGAGATCGTTTTCATCGGTTACATCAAGAGAAAAATCATATTTTGTTCCCTCTTTTACGGTGTATTCCGGGGCTCCGTAGCCGACGATGTATGTATCCGTCAGCTTATAGCTGTGCTTGGAAACGCATCCGTTGGCATTTCCCTCGATGGTGATAACCTCACCGTCCTTTACGCCTATGACAAGTCCTATGTGCGTGGACGTTGCGGTCGATGAAGCGTTCTTGAAGAAAATCATATCCGCAACAGAAGGCACGAAGCCGCTCTCCCGCGTGTGATACGTTCCCTTGGACTCAAGAAATTTAATTGTTCTGGGGCAGCTGACCTCCTTGACGACCAGCGACTCCGGCACTCTCGCCTGCCTCATGCACCAGGAAACAAAGGCCGCGCACCAGGCATAGCCGTAGCTCATGCCGTTGCCCTCGCCGTTATCGAGCTTACCGTACAGGCGGTTGTATTCGACAAAGTTTTTGCCTCCCGAATAGTTCATGCCGTCCATGTCGGCATCGCTGTCACCCTCATGATATCCGAGCTGCGTGAGGGCAATCGAGAGAACATCGTATCTCTGGTCCCCGGTCAGCTCGTATTCTATCAGCTGCCTGTAAAAAATACCGGCTTTGTATTCTTCGCTGAACTCATATGATGGCGTAAGAGCAAAAGCCTCAAGCGAAAGCGATGCAAGCAAGGCGAAAATCATAATTGCAGATATCAGTTTCTTCATTGTAATATCCTTTCGGTTCAGTCTTCCTGCTTGGTTGCCGCCCCGGAAAGCGGGGCTGTTGGGGGCTGAGAGCTCCCCGGACTCCGAATAAACAGAGCTGTTGTGAGCTCAAAGAGCTTTCCTACTCCGAATATACAGAGCTGTTTGGAAATCAGAGATCTTTTCTGCTCCGAATATACAGAGCTGTTTGGAAATCAGAGAGTTTTCCGATTCCGAATAAACCGTTCGTTATTTGGGCTGAGAGCTTCCCGGATACGCAAACCGGGAACATCAGGCGGCGCTGTTCTGTTTAGACACACTGCTGACGCTCTAAGCCGTCACTTCCGCTCCGGAAGCAAAATCAGGCGCGACACCCTTTTGCGGTACCCGGCGTAATCCGGGCGTCTTGAAAGCTGGCGTTTTTCCATCATCGGAATTGAAATAACCTCAAAGAGGAAAATCATAAGCAGACAGCCGGGGAACGCAAAGAAATTCGAAGGATTCGATGCGGTGCAGGCAATGTATACTCCGAACCAAACGGTTATCTCCCCGAGATAGTTCGGATGTCTTGAATGGCCCCACAGGCCTCTGTCGCAAACCGTCATTCTGCCTCTGTTCTCCTCCAGAAATGCGTGAACATCGCGGTCTGCAAAGAACTCCAGCGATACACCGGCAAGCAGGACAGCATCGCCGATGAGCGATAATGCAGTCATCTTGCCGCCGTCGAGCGCAATGATTGCCGGAATCATTCCCGCAAAGACCAGCAGTGTCGGCATCATCTGAATACCGAAGAAATTTATAACAGGATAAAGCGCGGGGAACCTGTCGTGATACATGCGGTAACGCCAGTCGATCCAGTCGGTTCCGCCGAACGTTACAATCCAGTTCCCGGTAAGCCTCCATGACCAAACGGAGAATACCGCAAAGAATACTATCGCAAACACGGAAAGCCTGTCGTATCTGCCGATGACGACCGGCAGCAGCATCACAAAGGGAGTCAGACTCCAGTATGCGTCGTAGAGGCTCGCGTTGTGAATAATGCAGGAAAAGATATAAATAACAACCGTAGCGACAATGTCGAAAACAAAAAGATGCAAAAGCAGTCTGTCTGCCGCGAAGAGCGCCTTTATTCTTTCGGCCATCCCGACAGGCAGGCTGTCTGCCGCCGGAATCACAAGCTCGGGAAGCAAGTATTTCTGCGCGGCCCATCCTGCGATAAAGGCCGCAAGATAAAAGGCCGAAAACAACACGAGTCCGCCGAGCTTACTGTCGGAAAACCGGCTTTTTTTCACCTGAATCACATCTGAATTGCCCATCTTTTTTCTTATTTCAGTCCGTAAACATCGCGAACCTTTTCTTCAAGGTATTTTACATAGAGCGAAGGATCGAAATCTCCGCCGAAAACCTGCTTTGTAAGCTTTCCGGGCTTTAAAAGACTTCCGTATTTCCAGATATGCTCCCTGTTCCATTCGTTGATGGGAGCGAAATCTCCGCGGGCGACGCAGGCTTCAACATCGATCGTTTCCTTCATCTTAGCAAGGAACTGCGCTCCGTATGCCGAGCCCAACGCATAAGACGGGAAATAACCTATGGAGCCGCCGGACCAGTGGCTGTCCTGAAGGACACCCTCGCGGTCACAGGAAGGCTCAACGCCGAGATACTCTCTGTACAGTCTGTTCCACTCTCCCGGCAGGTCCTTAACCTTAAGTTCGCCGGACATCAGGCGCTTTTCAAGCTCATATCTGACCATAACGTGGAGGCAGTATGTGACTTCATCGGCCTCGGTTCTGATAAGCGACGGCGTTACGCGGTTTACCTCGCGGTAAAGCTCATCGACGCCGGATACGCTGCCCGGGAAGAGCTTATCAAGCTCCGGGAAGATATACTCGCAGAACGAACGGCTTCTTCCGATGATGTTCTCATAAAAACGGCTCTGCGATTCATGAACGCCCATGGAGACGCCGCCGTCGAGAGGAGTAAACGCAAAACGGTCCGGACTTCCGCTGTCATAAAGCGCATGTCCGCCCTCATGGATCACGCTGTACATCGATGAAAGAAAGTCGTTTTCGTAATAATGCGTAGTGATTCTCACGTCAAGATGAGAGCCTATCGATGTCGTATACGGGTGCTCGGTTTCCGCTATTCCTACTCTGTCCGGGTTAAGCCCCATCGTTTTCATGAGCAGGACAGACAGCTTTTTCTGGGCATCGACGGGGTAATATCCGTTCCTGATCCCGCTCTCGGGGAGCTTCGCTCTGCCGGCATCGGCGATGAGCGGTACAAGCTTTTCTCTGAGGCTGCCGAAAAAACTGTCGCATACTTCTCTGTTTATCCCTTCTTCATATTTATCAAGCCAGTAGTCGTAGGGATCCTTTTCGGGTGCGAGATATCCCGCAAACCTTCGCTTCGTTTCAACTATTTTTTCAAGATAAGGCGCAAAGGTGGCAAAATCGGAATTAACCTTGGCGGAATGCCAGACATCGCTCGCCTCGTTCAGAAGTTTTTCGGACTCAAGATACTCCTCCATCGGGATTTTCTTCATATCGTTAAGGTCTTCCAGATAAAGCTCAGTTATGCGGGCTTCTTCATCGGTGAGCCTGTCCCTTTCCGCGTCGAGTGTTTCGAGCATCTCAACGGTTGCGGGATCCGTAGTCATACGGTAAAGCTCTTCGCTCAGTATCTCTATAGTGCGTCCGCGATTATCTCCGGTACCCCTTGGAGCCGCGGTTTCTCCATCGTGAAAAATCAGGCTGAGCGCATGATTCAGCGCCCCTGATTTTCTGCCGAATTCCGACAGCTTGTTTTTTGCTTCTTCAAAAGTCATAACTATACCCCTTTATCTTTCTTTTCTCAGAATAACGACATTCCAGGATGTCGGCAGCAGGTGGGCGGAAAAGGCACCTTTATCATTTGCGGACTCTCCGTTCATGACCGGCACAACGCAATATGGCTCCGCTTCCGTATTAACCGCCTTGAGATCGGGCCCTGTAAGCACTATATGCCTGTCGACGGTGTAATTTTCATACTGGCGGAGATCGCATTCAACATCGACGGCATCAGTAAGCGACTTATTTACCATAAGTACGGTCAGGGTTTCCTTCTCCTCATTCTCAACGACGACGGAATCAAGGTAGGGGACACTGTCCGAAACAGAACATGAATACGTCGGCGATAACACCGTGGTCTGCAGCACCGTGCCTCTTCCGTACATCGATGCGTGAAGGAACGGATAGAATATTGTCTGTTTCCAAACGCCGTTATCGCTTGTCATTATAGGCGCAATAACATTTACAAGCTGCGCAAGGCAGGCAATTTTAATTCTGTCTGCATGGCGAAGCATCGTAATAAGCGCGGAACCCACAAGAATCGCGTCTTCAAGATTATATACATCCTCATTGATATGCGGGTGCTCTGTCCATTCGGGAATCTTATCATTAAGGGAGTGATACCAGACATTCCACTCGTCGAATGACAGATTTATCTGTTTTTTACTTCTCTTGACTGTCTTTTCATAATCGCAGATATTCAGAACCGCACAGATCAGCTTCTCCATTTCAAGATTCTGAGCGAGGAAGTTCGGAGTATCGTTCTTTGCATTGCTCCAGTACATATGAAGAGAAAGGTAATCAATGGCATCGTATGCCTCTTCAAGAATAGTCCTCTCCCATTCTCCGAAGGTTTTTGAATAGAAAACGGAGCTGCCGCAAGCAATTATTTCAAGGCTCGGATCATATGCTTTGAATACTCTTCCGACCTCGGCCGCGGTTCTGGCGTACTCGTGGGCATTCATGTGACCTATCTGCCATTTTCCGTCCATTTCGTTACCGAGGCACCACATTTTAATATTATGCGGCTCTTTGTGGCCGTTCTTTATGCGGAGATCGCTCATCGCGCTTCCGGACTTATGGTTGCAGTATTCGAGAAGCTCCATCGCGCTTTCAAGGCCGCGTGTCCCGAAATTGAGAGCCATCATCGGCTCTGTATTTGTCTTGCGGCAAAAGTCGATGAATTCGTCAAGTCCGAACTGATTTGTTTCTATCGATTTCCATGCAAAATCAAGTCTCCCGGGTCTGTTCTCCCTGGGGCCTATTCCGTCCTCCCATTTATATCCTGAAACGAAATTTCCTCCGGGATACCTGATGCATGACACTCCAAGCTCCCTTATGAGCTCTGTCACATCACCTCGAAAACCGTTTTCATCCGCGGTTTTCTGTCCGGGCTGATATATTCCTTCATATACAGCTCTTCCTATGTGCTCTATAAACGAACCGAAAAGCCTGTCATCGGTCTCACCGATTTTCACATATCGGTCCACCGCAATTCTTGCTTTCATGTTACCTCCAACGGGTATACTTTTATCATGACTGCCGTTCTCTGCAAGCCCGTAACTTAATCATTATATCACATATTACCATACAAATCAACATTTTTCATTTCATATTGCAAGTGTAGTGTGTAGTGTTACAACCAATGTGAGAACGGGCAGCCGCCGGATTGCGGGGCAGCGGCTCGTAAAAAATAAAAAGAATAAAGCGTCTCTCGTACGAAGACCGAAGAGATCTGCCCGGGCCTTAAAAACACATATCATTTCCAAATAAAAAATAATTACGATTAGTATGGAAAAAAAGACGGTTTTGTGATAAAATAATAGCGAAGACAACAGAGACCGAAATGAACAAATGTGTTCTCTCACCGTTTATTTTCAGTCAATATACAAATGAGGTTCGTTGTAATGTTTGAAATGCAACCTGAAATTAATATTTTTCACTCCTTTATCCCTCTTCCCGACACTGCCGGTTTAACTTTTTCCGAACCCAAAAAGACCGGCGGCCGGCTCTTGGATTGCATCGACGATAATTCAGAGGAGCCCGTAAGGCTTGCCGCAGACAATCTGAGCAGAGCCGACTTTGAACGGTACGTCACGCAGCTTTCGTCGTCGGGTTTCATTACCGATTCCTTCAAAAACATCGGAGCAAACAGTTTTCTCCGTGTTTCTTCCGATGACGGCTGCTTTTACCTTTTCTATTCGGAGTCGGAAAACCGCCTTTTTATTGAAGAAATATCCGATACTGTCACTCCGGAGGCTTTCTCATCGTCCTCACATCCGCAGAATCTCAGGGCGGAGTTTTATCTCTACGGTTTAAACATGGATCCGGGCGGATACAATCCCAAGGGCTGCCCCGACAGCCACCTGAATACCACCGGCCTGCCCAACTGCGGACAAATTCTGATTATCCGTGCGAAGGACAACAGCGTTATAATCATCGACGGAGGGCTTTCCTCCCAGTGGAAAAACGGAGCGCTTGAAGAACTCAACAGCTTTCTTCATCTCATCACGCGCACACCGTCAGACGGCACCGTAACAATATCCTGTTGGGTGCTTACGCATTTCCATAACGATCACATGGACGGGTTCATCGATCTTCTGAAAGCCTTCCCCACTTCATATCGCCTTGAAAGAATCTATTGCAATCTTCCGACTCTTGCGGACTACCCTCGCGCCAACAATATTGTCAGAATGAAGGAGCTTGCCGAATTTGTCGGGAAAAACCACCCCGACTGCATCGAGTTAAAGGCTCAGACAGGCGAAAGCATTAACCTCGGAGGCGTCTCACTGCTCCCGATATATACTCACTCCGATGCCGACTTTAAGGAAGGTCAAAGAATATTCAAAGACCCGAACGATACATCGATGGCATTTATCGCAAAATCCGACGGCATGTCTTGGATGATCCTCGGAGACATTGCGATGATAGCGGAAGAAACAATTCTGAACCATTTTTCAGGGTCTGAGCTAAAAAGCGACATTGTTCAGGTAGCGCACCACTGCTTTAATCCTCTGAGCAGAATCTATGCCGAAATCAATGCTCCGATAGCATGCTTTACACAAGCAGAGAAAGGCACCGTAAAAAACGATTTTCTGAAAACCAATTCAAACTATGTAAAAGAATACTCAAGCAAATTGTTTTATTCGGGAGATATCAGCCTCACTGTCGGATTTGCCGCTGACGGCGATGAAATCAAAGTTATATTCCGCGGGAAGGAATATATCACTGACCAATAAAGCACCCGGTATTTCACAGGTTTAGTGAGTTGAATGTTAGCTATTAAATAAAATCAATGACAATGGAACAGAATGCGTCGCGGCAGCACTTCATCAGCTGCCGCGACATTATGGAAAAGCCAACATCATTTGCCGAAGGAAAACGAATCAAAAAAAAACACACTGATGCATAAGCAACAGTGTGTTTTTTTATTGGCGCCCACTGTAGGACTTGAACCTACGACCCCCTGATTAACAGTCAGATGCTCTAACCGACTGAGCTAAGTAGGCATATATGAGATCAGGTCAAGTTTAGAAGAACTTGACCTGATAGTGTCGGCAACGACCTATTTTCCCGACCCGTCGCCAGGTAAGTATTTTCGGCACTGCAGAGCTTAACTTCCGTGTTCGGAATGGGAACGGGTGG
>JAKSPQ010000074.1 GCA_024404665.1 Clostridia bacterium | reverse complement strand
TACCGAAAACCTCGTTGCACTGAACCGTGTTTCCAAGACCGTTAAAGGTGGACGTGTTGCCCGCTTTGCCGCACTCATGGTAGTCGGCGACGGACGCGGCCGCGTAGGCGTAGGAATCGGAAAGGCTACCGAAGTTCCCGAAGCTATCCGCAAGGGAATTGAGGATGCAAAAAAGAATATGGTAAACGTTGCCATCAACGGCACCACAATCCCTCACCAGGTAACCGGAGTTTTCGGTGCCGGTAAGGTTCTCCTCAAGCCCGCTGCCCCCGGTACCGGTATCATCGCCGGCTCCAAGGTCAGAATGGTTCTCGAGGCTGCCGGAATCAGCAACATCAGAGCTAAGTGCTTAAGATCCAACAATCCTATCAATGTTGTCAAGGCAACTATGGAAGGTCTCAAGGAGCTCCGCTCTGTAGAAGAAATCGCCAAGATCCGTGGTATCGAGGTCGATGACGTAAAGGGAGGCGTAAGAAAATGAAGAAGGTTACGCTCGTTAAGTCCCTTATTACATGCAAGCCCAATCAGAAGGCTACTGCCGAGTCTCTCGGTCTCCGCAAGATCGGTGACTTCGTCATCCATGCGGAAGGTCCCGTTCTGGACGGCAAGGTTAAGGTAATTGCTCACCTCGTAAAGGTTGAGGATTGCGACGGAAAGGAGAACGCATAATGAAACTCCATGAGCTCAGCCCCGCAGAGGGTTCGGTAAAGGCTTCTTTCCGCAAGGGAAGAGGTATCGGTTCCGGAAACGGCAAGACTGCCGGTAAGGGACACAAGGGTCAAAACGCCCGCTCCGGCGGCGGTGTAAGACCCGGTTTCGAAGGCGGTCAGTTCCCGATTTACAGACAGCTTCCCAAGAGAGGCTTCAACAACCAGAGATTCGCAACTGTATACGCTACCGTTAACGTAGATGCACTCAATGCTTTTGAGGACGGCGCTACTGTTGATATTCAGGCTCTTGTCGACGCTCGCATTATTCGCAAGGAGCTCGACGGTCTTAAGGTTCTTGGCGGCGGTGAGCTGACCAAGAAGCTCAACGTTAAAGCGGCTAAGTTCTCATCTGCCGCAAAGGAAAAGATTGAGGCTGCAGGCGGAACAACAGAGGAGGTATGACGATGTTTGCCACCTTTAAGAACGCCTGGAGAACAGCTGAACTGCGCTCGAAGATGCTCTTCACTGCGCTTATTCTTCTGATCTACAGACTCGGCGCATCTATCCCGCTCCCCTATATATCGAACAACGCGCTGACTTACTTCAACACTGCTGCTCAGGGCTCCATCCTTGAGTACATGGACTTCCTGTCCGGCGGTGCTTTCGGTAACTCGACACTCTTCGCGCTTTCGGTATCGCCCTATATCACCGCATCCATCGTAATTCAGCTTCTTACCGTTGCTATCCCCGCTCTCCAGGCTATGTCCAAGGACGGCGAGGAAGGCAGAAAGAAGATCACTGCCATCACGAGATATACAACAGCGGTTCTTGCCGTCATCACTGCATACGGCTATATGAAGCTTATGGAAACATACGGCATGCTCGTTTCCGATATCAACTGGTTCGGCAAGATGGTTCTCATCTTCTGCTACTGCGCCGGTGCCGCAATTATCATGTGGCTCGCTGAAAGAGTAAACGAAAAGGGAATCGGAAACGGTGTTTCCATGATCCTTTTTGCCAACATCATCTCACGTGTACCTACCCTGATCTCCAGCGTCGGTACCATGGTATACAACAAGAATGACGGCTTCAGATGGTGGGGTATCCCGCTTGCAATTCTTTCGCTCGCCATCACCCTTGCGATGATTGTCTTCATCGTATGGTTCACCGAGTCCGAGAGAAGAATCCCGATTCTTTACGCCAAGAGAGTTGTCGGCCGCAAGATGTACGGCGGTCAGTCCTCCAATCTGCCGATCAAGCTGAACATGTCCGGCGTTATGCCCATCATTTTCGCAAGCTCGATCGCATCCCTTCCCGCTACCATCGGAAGCTTCTTCCCGAAGAGCGGATTCTCCAAGTTTATGACCAAGTACTTCAACTACAATACCTGGATCTACTTCCTGATCTATATGGCTCTAATTGTGGTTTTCTCGTACTTCTACATCCTTATTTCCTTTGATCCCGTTGAGGTTTCCAACAATATTCAGAAGCAGGGCGGCTCTATCCCCGGAATCAGATCCGGCAGACCTACCGTTCAGTATATCAAGAAGATCCTCAACAGAATCACGACTATCGGTGCCGCATTCCTCTGCATCGTTGCCGGACTTCCCATGCTCGTAGGCATTATCAATCACCTGATTAATGCTTCCAGCACCACCTTTAACGGAATCGCCTTTGGTGGCAACTCACTGCTCATCGTTGTCGGCGTTATCCTTGAAGTTGTCCGCGACCTCGAGGCTCAGCTTGCTCTCCGTAGTTACGGCAAGGCTCAGACGAAGGGTATCTTCGGCTGATCCCGTCCCCATATAACGAGGTATAAAGATGAATCTGATACTGATGGGCGCACCCGGTGCCGGCAAAGGCACCCAGGCCGAAGTTATTTCCGCACGCGAGGGTATCCCAGCAATATCCACCGGACAGATCCTCCGCAATGCCATTAAGACCGGCACGCAGCTCGGCCTTTCGGCAAAGTCGTACATCGACGCCGGAGCTCTTGTCCCCGATGAGACCGTCATCGGAATAGTTAAAGAATATCTTGAATCAGATGATTGCAAAAACGGCTTCATCCTCGACGGTTTCCCCCGTTCGATTGCTCAGGCAAAGGCTCTCAAGGAGCTTGGAGTCAAAATCGATGCCGTTCTCACGATCGAAGTTTCAGATGAGCGAATCGTTAAAAGAATGAGCGGCAGACGCGTCTGCGAATGCGGCGCCTCCTACCACACCGAATTCCTTCCTCCCGTTAAGGAGGGTATCTGCGATAAGTGCGGAAAAGCACTTTACATCAGAAACGATGACAAGCCGGAAACGGTTCTGTCCCGTCTGACAACCTATCACAAGACCACCGAGCCTCTTATCGAATTCTATCGCAACGAGGGAATTCTTGTTGAGGTCGAGGGTCAGGAAAAGGTTGAGGATACTACAGAGCTTGTAAAGAAAGCTCTGAAGGAAGCCGTTAAATGATCATTCTCAAGAACAATCTGCAAATCGCCGAAATGAAAAAGGCAGGGCGGATCACAGCCGAGGCAATGGCAGTCGCGATTGAAAGCATTCGCGAGGGCGTATCGACCTGGGATCTGGATCGCATAATCAGGCACCGCATCGAAAGATGCGGCGCCCGCCCCACCTTTTTGGGCTACGGCGGTTTCCCCGGATCTGCATGCATAAGCCTGAACGACGAGGTCATACACGGAATTCCCTCAAGGACAAAAATCCTGCACGAGGGCGATATCGTAAAGATCGATGTCGGAGCCTTCTATCACGGTTTTACCGGTGATATGGCGAGAACGGTGCCGGTCGGAAGAATTTCCGCCGAAACCGAAAAGCTTATAACTGCCGCGCGCGAAAGCTTTGAGTGCGGTGTGGCTGCTTTTAAAGAGGGCGGCAGAATGGGGGATATAGGTTCGGCAATCCAGAACAGAGTCGAAGCCGACGGCTTCAGTGTCGTCAGACGTTACATCGGACACGGTGTCGGCAGAGAGCTCCACGAGGATCCCGAGGTGCCGAATTTCGGTACAGCAGGACGCGGTATACGCCTTCAGAAGGGTATGACGCTTGCGATTGAGCCTATGGTCAATATCGGAAAGCCCGATGTCAGGGAACTGAGCGACGGCTGGACGGTAAAGACCGCCGACGGAACACTTTCCGCTCATTATGAAAATTCGGTAGCACTCACCGATGAGGGCACCGTGATACTCACAGCAATTTATGACTGAAGATAGGAGTGATTATTCTGCCTAAGGACGATGTCGTCGAATTTGAAGGCACTGTAGTTGAGGCTCTGCCCAATACGGTCTTCAAGGTTGAGCTGCCTAACGGACACATAGTGACCGCGCATATTTCAGGCAAGCTCCGTATGAACTATATAAGAATTCTGCCCGGTGATCACGTAAAAGTCGAGGTTTCGATCTATGATCTGACCAAGGGACGTATTACCTGGCGTACCAAATAATCTGCCCGAATTTATATTCAGAAAGGTATGGTTTAATTATGAAAGTAAAGCCATCCGTAAAGAAGATCTGCGAAAAGTGCAAGATCATCAAAAGACACGGCCGTGTAATGGTCATCTGCGAGAATCCCAAGCACAAACAGCGTCAGGGTTGATCGCAATTCACATAAGAAGAAAGGAAAAACAGAATGGCTCGTATAGCTGGTGTTGATATTCCTAACGCAAAGCGTATTGAAATCGCCCTTACCTACATCTACGGTATTGGACGTAAAAGCTCGAACGACATTCTTGCCAAGACCGGAATCAATCCGGACACCCGTGCAAAGGATCTGACCGAAGACGAGGTTGCAAAGCTCCGTGACGAGATTGAAAACAACTACGTCGTAGAAGGCGACCTTCGCCGTGATGTAAGCCTTAATATTAAGCGACTGGTCGAAATTAACTGCTATCGCGGAATCAGACACAGAAAAGGTCTGCCCGTAAGAGGCCAGAGAACCAAGACCAACGCCAGAACCCGCAAAGGTCCCGTCAAGACCATCGCAAACAAGAAGAAAGGAGCATAATGCATTATGGCAAAAGTTGCTGCCGCTAAGAAGGTTATCAAGAAGCGCCGTGAGCGTAAGAATGTCCCCTACGGACAGGTACACATCCGCGCCACCTTTAATAATACCATCGTTACTGTTACCGATACCGAAGGCAACGTTATTTCTTGGGCTTCCGCCGGTGAACTCGGCTTCAAGGGCTCCAGAAAGTCCACTCCTTTCGCTGCTTCCCAGGCTTGTGAGACTGCTGCTAAGGCAGCTATGGATCACGGACTTAAGTCTGTTGAGGTTTACGTAAGAGGTCCCGGCCAGGGCCGTGAGTCCGCTATCCGCGCTCTCGACACCGTAGGACTTCATGTAACCCTTATCAGAGACGTGACCCCTGTTCCCCACAACGGATGCAGACCGCCTAAGCGCCGTCGCGTTTAATGATTTACTAATTGGAGGAACCAAAATATGGCAAGATATACAGGACCTGATTGCAAGCAGTGCCGCAGAGAAGGCACCAAGCTCTTCCTTAAGGGCGACCGTTGCACTTCCGGCAAGTGCCCCTTCGACCGCGTTGATACTTCCGCCCGCAACCGTGATGCAGCTCCCGCCGCTCCCGGTCAGCACGGAGCCGCCAAGAAGAAGCTCAGAGAGTACGGAATGCAGCTTCGCGAGAAGGAAAAGGTCAGAAGATTTTATGGCGTTCTCGAACGTCAGTTCCACAACTACTATGTAAAGGCTGCCAACCAGGACGGTATGGCCGGTGAAAACCTCCTCGTCCTTCTTGAGAGAAGACTTGACAACGTAGTATTCCGTATGGGTCTCGGAGCCAGCCGCTCTGCTTCCCGTCAGTTCACACTTCACGATCACATCACCGTTAACGGCAAGAAGGTTAACATTCCCTCTTATTCCGTAAGAGTCGGCGATGTCATCTCCGTAAGTGATTATTCCAAGAGCAAGGATTCCGTTAAAGCTCTTATTGCTGCAATGGCTGACAAGACTGCTCCCAAGTGGCTTGATGTCAACGCCGAGAACGGCACTGCCAAGGTAGTTGCTATGCCTACCAGAGAGGATGTCGGCTTCGACTTCAACGAGCAGCTTATCGTCGAGCTCTATTCCAAATAATCCGTTTATCCTGTTTTTGTCCATCCCGGCAGCTCTAAGCTGTCAGAACTGATTTTTTAGGAAAGAGGAATAATCGGAATGATTGAGATAAAGCCAGTAATAACTATTAATAATACCGGTTCAAACGGTAGAGAAGCCACCTTCGTAATCGAGC
The DNA here is from genome assembly GCA_024404665.1 of Clostridia bacterium. Lineage (GTDB taxonomy): Bacteria > Bacillota > Clostridia > Oscillospirales > CAG-272 > CAG-390. The sequence continues at coordinate 5,283 of JAKSPQ010000074.1, read as the reverse complement.
CTCTCGAGCGCGGCTACGGCACGACACTCGGAAACTCTCTTCGCAGAGTTCTCCTCAGCTCGCTGCCAGGTGTTGCCGTAACGAGCATCAAGGTAGACGGAGCGCTTCACGAATTTACCGCACTCGACGGTGTTACCGAGGATATGACTGAGATAGTCCTTAACGTTAAGGGCATCGTCGCTCAGCTGCACACTTCAGCTCCGAAGACGGTTGTTCTTGATGTAACCGGACCCTGTGATGCAACCGCAGGCGATATCAAGCAGGATGCCGAAATTGAGGTACTCAATCCCGAGCATCCCATTGCCACTCTCGCCGAAGGCGCTCATCTCTACATGGAGCTCACTTTTGAGAAGGGACGCGGATACGTCTCTCAGGATCGCAACAAGCTTATCCATACCGAGTATGGAAACAGCCCTGTCGGCGTAATCTATACCGATTCCATCTATACTCCCGTATACAAGGTGGAATACAAGGTCGATCCTACCCGTGTGGGAAGCAACATCACCGACTTCGATAAGCTCACAATGACCGTTAAAACCAACGGAACCATTGATGCTGTCGGAGCTGTCGCCCTCGCTGCCAAGTTCCTCAACGAACATCTCAAGCTCTTTGTTGAGCTCAATGATATTGCTGTTCAGACAACCATTATCGATCCGAAGCCCGCTCCCGAGAAGGAGAAGGCTCTCGAGATGACCGTTGAAGACCTTGACCTGTCGGTCAGAAGCTCCAATTGTCTGAAGCGTGCCGGCATCAACACAGTTGAAGATCTCGTTAACAAGACCGATGACGAAATGATCAAGGTTCGCAACCTTGGCAAGAAGTCTCTTGAAGAGATCATTTTGAAACTCAAGTCCCTCGGCCTCTCTCTCAGAAGAGAAGAAGAGTGATTTGATCCAAGTGGACACGGAAGCGGAAGAAAGGTCCCGTGACAATGCGGACCGCAGACTTCCGTGTCAAGTTAAAAAAGTATCCGCCGAGAGGCGGAGGAATGGAGATTATTATGCCCGGAGCAAGAAAACTCGGCAGACCCACAGCTCACAGAAACGCCATGCTGCGCGGTCTTGTCACATATCTGTTCAAATACGGCAAGGTTGAGACTACCGTCACCCGTGCCAAGGAAGTAAGCTCTATCGCGGAAAAGATGATCACACTCGGCAAGGAGAACACTCTCGCAAGCCGTCGTGCCGCTCTTGCTTACATTACCGAAGAAGACGTAGTAACCGCTCTCTTCGAGAAGATCGCTCCCAAGTATGAGGCTGTAAACGGCGGCTACACCGCTATTTACAAGCTCGGCCCCCGCAGAGGCGACGCTGCCGAAATGGCAATGATCATGCTCGTTCCCACCAAGGAAGAGCTTGAAGCCGCCGAGAAGGCCAAGAAGAAGTAATAATAAGCTGCACAAAAACAGCTGAAAAGAACGGCAGAGAGCATCCCTCAGCGGGATATGTTCTCTGCCGTTCTTTTTTGCTCTGAAAAACGACACCGGCACCTGAAATTGCTTTCGGGTGTCGGTGTCGTTTTGCGGGACATCATCAGAGTCCCTTGGGGTTATTCTGGGTTTTATAAAGACCCGGAATCGGGTTTGAAATTAAGCTTCGGGAGCGTCCTCGACTTCAACCTCAACGGTATCGTCTTCAGCTTCTTCGACTTCTTCAGCCTCAGCGTCATCACCGAGAATCTCTTCGGCGTAATCGCAGCCTTCGCAGTCAGCCTTCTTGCAGAAATAGCAGCAGAGGCCTCTCTTCTTGAAGAAATAGTATGCAGCTGCACCGATAGCGGCAACACCGGCAATGATGCCGAGGGTAATGCCGATGATCTTGGCGTAGTTGGGCTTTTCAACTTCTTTCTTGATCAGAAACATGATTCAATTCCTCCTGTATTGTAATATACAATACAAGTATAGCATTTTTTTTCAAAAAAATCAAGTCTTTTCTTGAATTGTTTTTCTTTTTTTTGATTTTTAAGCTGGGTTTGACGATGGCGGCAGCCTCAAAATGTGCCTTTTTTTCGCGCAGCACGTTTTTTTTGATTTTTTCTATTGTAATCCGCGACAAAATGTTATAAAATATAATAGACTATGTATAACTATAAGGGGGACGCAAATGAAATTCGCGGATATCGTAGCGGCGCTTGAACGCGCGGGAATAGACGATGCTCCCTTTGAGGCCGCTCTGATTCTCGAGCACTGCATGGGAATAAAGCGATATGAAATAAATATCTGCAGAGACCGCGACTATGTCTCGGGTAGGCTTTCGGAGCTTCTCTTGCGGCGTTGCCGCCGTGAACCGCTGCAGTATCTCTTCGGCTCGTGGTATTTTTACGGACGTGAATTTGTTTTGAACCGCTCGACGCTTATTCCGCGTCCCGATACGGAAATCACTGTCGAGAAGGCCTCGGAGCTCCTTCCGGAGAAAGCGCGTTTCTGTGATATAGGAACCGGCAGCGGCGCAATAGCCGTGACTGTGCTGGCCGAAAGACCGGATACGACCGCCGTGGCTACGGATATTTCTCCCGAGGCACTTGCCGCAGCGTCCGAGAACGCCCTGAGGCTCGGTGTGGCGGACAGGCTGATAACGGTACACAATGACATACTTAAGGAGAGCGAAGCCCTCACAGAGGCTCACAGCCCCTTTGACGCCGTTGTTTCAAATCCGCCGTATATCCCCACGGAGGAAATAAAGCGCCTTGAGCCGGAGCTCGCATATGAACCGTCTGCCGCCCTCGACGGCGGAGCGGACGGAATGACGTTCTACAGGGCCATCATATCGGCATGCCGGGGAAGGCTTCTGTCTCCGGGAGGGCTGCTGATTTTCGAGGCCGGCATCGGCGAAGCGGCCGATATTATCGCCTTGGGCGGCGCCTCGGGCTTTTCAGGCAGCGCATTCAGGGATCTTTCGGGGACAGACAGATGTGTTGTCCTTCGGAAAAAAAAGTCGGAGGAATGAAAAAGTGAAGGTTGAAATATATGATTCCACGCTGAGGGAAGGCGCTCAGAGAGCCGGAGTGGTTTTCTCGGACTACGAGAAGGAAAAAATCATAGCAGCCCTGGACGGTCTCGGCGTTGACTTTATTGAAATGGGATATTACGGTCCGTCTTCCGCGGCTGCTCTTTCCGGCTTTGCCGGCAGAGTCAAAACCCGGCACGCCGTGCTGTCGGTGCTTTGCGCCACGAGAAGACCCGGAGGAAGCGCGGATACCGACGAGACCCTGGTCTCGCTCGCGGCATCGCCGATAAAGGCGGTGGCCGTAGTCGGAAAGGCCTCGCTTTTCCAGGTTGAAAATGTCCTGGGAACAGATGCCGATACGAATCTCGCGATGATATCCGAGACGGTCCGCTTCCTGAAAAACGCCGGCAAGACCGTAATCTTCGATGCCGAGCATTTCTTTGACGGCTGGTCGTACGGTCCGGATTATGCCCGCGCCTCCGTCATGGCCGCTATCGGGGCTGGCGCCGACAGGGTTGTTCTCTGCGATACGAACGGTGGAATGCTGCCCGACATCATCGGCCTTGCGACGCAGGCAATCAAAAAGACGGCAGGGGGGGTTCCCGTGGGAATACACTGCCATAACGATATAGGAATGGCTGATGCCTGCACCGTATCCGCAGTCCTGTCCGGAGCATCGCATGTTCAGTGCACAGTATCCGGAATAGGAGAAAGGTGCGGAAATGCGAATCTTACCACGGTAGTGCCGGCGCTTCAGCTAAAGCTCGGTTTTGAGTGCATTCCGTCCGAGAACCTCAAAACGCTGTCTCCCGTTGCGAGAAGCATCTGCCAGACTGCCAATCTGGGCTTTGACGAAAGCGCCCCCTTTGTCGGCGGCCATGCGTTTCTTCATAAGGCCGGACTTCATATCGACGGAATAAGAAAATCCCGCGAATCCTTTGAGCATATAAATCCCGACCTTGTCGGTAATTCCAGAAGCCTCATAATGAGCGAGCTTGCCGGTAAGGCGGCGATGAAGGAGCTTCTCTCGAAATTCGGCTTCGAATTCGCCAAGGATTCACCGGAGCCCGAACGCATACTGAACGCCGTGCGCTCTGCCGAGGCTGCCGGAAGTCAGTTCGACGCTTCCGAAGCCTCCCTTTACCTGCTGGTCCGCAGAACGCTCGGAAAAGAAGATGCTCCGTTCGTTCTCAAGGACTATAAGCTGATTTTTTCCGCGGAGGCGGAGCCCGAGTGCAGATGGTCGGCAATCGTCAAATTCGACGTCGGAGGAGAGGAGAGGCTGAGTGCGGGAGAGGGAGACGGTCCCGTAAACGCGCTTGACATAGCCGCTCACATCGCGCTGTCGGGAAAGTATCCGTATATTGCGGACGTAAAGATGGTCGATATTAAGACGCGTATCGATTCAAACGACAGGGCGGCCTCGGCCTCCATCGTAAGGGCGTACGTGGAATACGGAGACGGAAAAAACGTCTGGAGAACCATGGGGGCATCTGCTGACATCATCGCAGCCAGCTGGTCCGCGCTGCTTGATGCCTATGAGTACTGCATTCTCATGCACCGCGAAAACCGCTCCGACAGAAAGTTCTGAGAAAAACAAAATCGGCATACGGCCGTAACCGTATACCGACTTGTGGCACCCGTGAGCGGATTCGAACCGCTGGCCTTCCGCTTAGGAGGCGGACGCTCTATCCTGCTGAGCTACACAGGCGTGCACCCGTTATTATATCATAAATCGCGGGAAAACGCAAGTAAAAACTTTAAAAGAGGTATCTTTATTATGAATGTCAGAGAATTTTACGAATATATGTGTCAGAAGATCCCTTCGTCGCTTACTCTTTCGGGAGATTACGACGGCTTATCCTGCTGCCCGGATCCCGAAAGGGAGGTCACCAAGGCCATGATTGCCCTCGATGTGACGGATGCCGTCATCGATGAGGCCATAGAGGAAAAATGCGAGGTAATCGTCGCCCACCATCCCATGCTTTACGGGGGACTGAAGGAGGTTGTCGCAGGCTCGGTTAAGGGCAACAAGCTCATAAAGCTCATCCGTGCGGGAATATCCGTCATGAGCTTCCACACGAGGCTCGATGCCGTGGACGGCGGCGTCAACGACTGCCTCAGCGCTCTGACGGGGCTTGAAAACGTCCGCAAATTCGGCGAGAACGGAATCTGCCGCATAGGAGAGCTGCCTTTCGCGGTTACCGCGGAGATGCTCGCAGTAAGCGTCAGGGACGCTCTCGGTGCGCCGCATGCGGATTATTCCGATGCAGGAAGGCTGATTAAGACGGTTGCCGTTTGCGGTGGCTCCGCCGGCTCGTTTGTCGAAGAGGCAAGA
>JAKSPQ010000073.1 GCA_024404665.1 Clostridia bacterium | reverse complement strand
GAAAGCGGCGGCAGACCGATTTCAGAGACAGAGGAGGGTTCCGAATTGAAGGACAGCTTACCGTCATATCTTTTCCATCAGGGAACCAACTGCCGTGCCTATGAGTACATGGGCGTTCACAGGATCGGAGACCGTACGGTTTTCAGAGTATGGGCGCCTAATGCCGCAGAGGTTGCGGTTTGCGGCTCGTTCTGCTCCTGGGATCCGTCTGCCGCCTCCGCAATGAGCAGAATAACAGAGGGCGGCATATGGGAGCTTGTCACCGACGGACTCCCCGACGGAACCTCATACAAATATCTGATAACGGCCTCCGACGGCAGAAAGTTCTGGAAATCGGATCCCTATGCCGCTGCTATGGAGGCTCCTCCGGAGGCCGCGTCCGTTATCTGTCCATACCCCACGGATCATGTCTGGCACGATGCTGCCTGGATGTCGGGAAGACGCGACGCGCGCGATTATTCGGGGCCCATGAACATCTTTGAGCTTCATGCGGGCTCGTTTATGCGGCACCCGGACGGAACGCTGCTTCCGTGGCGGGAGCTCGCGGGCGAGCTTGCCCCATACGTTAAAGCGATGGGGTATACCCACATCGAGCTTATGCCCGTGGCCGAGCACCCGTTTGACGGTTCCTGGGGATATCAGGTCGGAGGCTTCTATGCGCCGACATCGCGCTTCGGAACGCCGGACGATTTCTGCTCCTTCATAGATTCAATGCATACGGCCGGAATCGGCGTCATTCTGGACTGGGTTCCGGCACATTTCCCCAAGGATGAATTCGGCCTTTACGAGTTCGACGGAAAGCCTCTTTATGAGTACCAGGGAAAGGACCGTATGGAGCACGCCGGCTGGGGTACAAGATGCTTCGACGTAGGCAGAAACGAGGTCCAGTGCTTTCTTATCTCGAATGCCGTCTGCCTTGCGGATATATATCACGCGGACGGACTCCGCGTCGATGCCGTTGCCTCCATGCTTTATCTCGACTATGACAGAGAGCCCGGGGAGTGGATTCCCAATGTTTACGGAGACAACCGCAATCTCGAGGCCATCGCCTTTTTCGGAAAGCTCAATTCGTACATGAAGGACAATTTCCCCGGAGTCATGATGATAGCCGAGGAATCGTCCGCCTGGGGCGGAGTGACGGGAGATCCCCCGCACGGCCTGGGCTTTACCCACAAATGGAACATGGGCTGGATGAACGATGCCCTGAGCTACAAATCGGAGGACCCGCTGTTCAGAAAATACAGGCATGACAAGCTGACCTTCCCGCTGTGCTATTCCTTCTCAGAGAAATATGTGCTGCCCGTATCGCACGACGAGGTGGTACACGGAAAGAAATCGCTGCTCGACAGGTCTCCTCTCGGATACGATGACAAATTCGCGGACACGAGGGCTTTCCTCGTGTGGATGATGACGTTTCCCGGAAAGAAACTGAGCTTCATGGGCAACGAAATAGGCCAGTTTGCCGAGTGGAAATACGATTCGTCCGTTGAGTATTTCCTGACAGGCTACGACAGACACAGGCAGCTTCAGAAATTCACCGCGGACCTCAACGGGTTATACCTCTCGTCTCCCGAGCTATGGGAACGCGACGGAGGCTGGGACGGCTTTGAGTGGACGGATGCCGACAATGCGGAAAACAGCGTCGTGTCCTTCATAAGAAAATCATCGCGCGGCGAGTATCTCACAGTAATCAATTTTTCATCGCGGGATTACGCGGAATACAGGGTAGGAGTTCCCTACAGGGACTGCCGGTGCGAACTTCTGATTTCTTCGGACGATGTCCGATACGGAGGAGTCGGGAGACTGCCGGAAAACGTTATCCGCTCTGCCGGAATCCCCGCGGGACGGTGCGAAAATTCCGTCCGTACGGTGCTTCCGCCGTTTTCGGGGCAGATTTTCCGCATAAAAAAGAAAAAATCCGGAAAAAATAAAAACGATGCCGGAAAGAAAGAGAACGGGACCTTATCAAAACGCATAAAACAAGAGAAAACGACTGAATAAAGCCGCAAAGGCGGAAAGCACTGAAAGGAAGCAACAAGGATGCTGAAAAAGAAAGAATGCGTCGCTATGCTCCTTGCCGGCGGGCAGGGAAGCAGACTGTATGCGCTTACATCAAAGATCGCAAAGCCTGCCGTATCCTTCGGCGGAAAATACCGGATAATAGATTTTACTCTGTCAAACTGTGTCAATTCAGGTATAGATACCGTAGGCGTTCTGACACAGTATCAGCCTCTTCTCCTCAACGATTATATCGGAAACGGTATTCCCTGGGACCTTGACCGCACGTTCGGCGGCGTCAAGATCCTTCCCCCCTATCAGGGAAGAAGCGGTGCCGACTGGTATAAGGGAACCGCGAACGCGATATATCAGAACATAGAATTTATCAAGAGATATGATCCCGAGTACGTTGTTGTGCTTTCCGGTGACCATATCTACCGCATGGATTACTCGAAGATGCTTGCTTTCCACAAGAAAAACAAGGCCGACTGCACGATTGCGGTCATTGACGTTCCGATTGAGGAGGCCTCCCGCTTCGGTATTATGTCAGTCCGCGATGACGGCAGCATCTGGAAGTTTACGGAGAAGCCCAAGAATCCGGATTCCACCAAGGCCTCCATGGGAATTTACATTTTCTCCTGCAGAAAGCTGTTCGCGTATCTCGAGGCGGACGATAAGGATCCCGGGTCCTCCAACGACTTCGGAAAAAACATTATCCCGGACATGCTTGCAGCCGGCGAAAAGCTCATGGCCTATCCCTTTGAAGGCTACTGGAAGGACGTCGGAACAATCAAATCCCTCTGGGAAGCGAATATGGACATGCTGGGAGACGATCCCGTCCTCAGGCTTGGCGACAAAAAATGGAGAATATTCTCGAGACACGAGGCTTCCGCGCCGCATTTCATCGGCCTCGGCGGACACGTAGTCAACTCCTCTCTGACTGAGGGCGCGGAGATTTACGGCGAGGTAATCAACTCCGTTCTCGGCCCGGACGTCACCGTCGCTCCCGGAGCGGTGGTCAGGGATTCCGTCATTATGGGTCAGGTTACCGTTGGCGAGGGGGCAGTCGTGGACTACTCCATCATCGACGAAAAGGTCAGCGTGGGCAAAAACGCCCGCGTAGGAGCTCCCCGTGCGGACGGCGTGGAAATCACGCTCATAGGAGCAGGCGTATCGATTCCCGAAAACGGCTGTCTTGCCGCGGGCGAAATGGTTTATCCGGAATAAGGAGGAAGAGAAATGACAGTAGCGGGACTTATTTTTGCGAATATTCACGACGATTCGATCTCCGAGCTTACCCGAATGAGGACCATGGCCAGCGTTCCCTTCGGCGGAAGGTACCGTCTTATAGATTTCACGCTTTCCAACATGGTAAATGCCGGTATCGAAAACATAGGCATTGTCACAAGCTATAATTACAGATCCCTTCTTGACCATCTCGGAACCGGCAAGGACTGGGATCTTGCCCGCCGCGAGGCCGGCATCAAGATTCTCCCTCCCAACATTACGGCATACGATATCAAAAACACCGGACCGGAATCGACGATGAGGCTCGGCTCCATGCTGACCGCCTCAAACTTCATTTCGAGATGCGGAGCCGACTGCATCGTGCTTTCCGACTGTGACACGATCTGCAATATCGATCTCGCCGATGTCATCGACAGACACGTCGAGAACGGAGCGGACATCACAATAGTCGTGAAGAACTACACCGACAGCGACAGAATCATGTCCAAGAACTCGATAATCAGATCCGATGCCGACGGCAGGGTCACCGATGTCAGAGCATATACCCCTTACGAATGGAAGGGCGGCGACATCAGCACAAATATGATTGTCGTAAACAGAAACTATCTCCTGGCGCAGCTTGCGATAGCATCCTCCAGGGGATACACGAGCTTCTTCCGCGATATTCTCGCGAAGCATGCCTCAAAGGACAGATTCTTCGTATACCGCTTTGACGGCTTCTATTCGTTTGTTAACTCGATCGCGGGCTATTTCGAAAGCTCCATGGAGCTTCTCGACTTCGGAATCAGGGAGGAGCTTTTCAAGAATCCCCTGAGGCCCATACACACAAAGGTCAGGAACTCTGCGCCCACGCTCTACAAGGAGGGCTCAAGAGTCGTCAACTCGATGATTGCCGACGGCTGTGTCATCGAGGGCGAGGTGGAGAATTCCATAATATTCCGCGGAGTTCGCGTACGCCGCGGTGCAAAGGTGAAAAATTCCATTCTTATGCAGGACACCATAGTAGGCGAAAATGTGACGCTGAACTGCGTCATTACCGATAAAACGGCGGTCATAAGAGACCAGTGCGTCCTTTCGGGCCACAGATCAATGCCGTTCTTTATCGGAAAAGGAGTAATGGTATGAGAGGCGTAAAAAGAAAATCCGTTCTGATTGTCGGAGCGGAGGCAATGCCGTTTGCCGCAACCGGCGGACTCGGAGACGTCATAGGATCTCTGCCGCAGGCTCTGGCCGCGGCTGACAGGGAGCTGGACGTCAGGGTGGTTATGCCGCTTTATTCGGCTGTCGGCGAAAAACACAGGGCTAAAATGAAGCAGATTGCCGTGTTTGACGTGAATCTTTCATGGAGAAAGCAGTATTGCGGCATTTTCTCTATGAAAAGCCGAGGTGTGACTTACTATTTCATAGACAACGAGTATTATTTCAGGCGTGACACTCTGTACGGTCAGTATGACGACGGAGAAAGGTTCGCGTATTTCTGCTCCGCCGTCATCGAAATGATGAAGCAGCTGAACTATGAGCCGGATATTCTCCATGCTCACGATTGGCAGGCGGCGCTGTCGCTCATGTATCTTGAGAGAGAGAAGAGATGCGGAAAATTCCTCGGCACCAAAAAAATATTCACGATACACAATATCGAATATCAGGGAAAATACGATTTCTCCATTCTCGGGGACGTTTTCGGCCTTGGAGCCGAGGATGCCGACATACTGAGCTTTGACGGCTGCATCAATCTCATGAAGGGAGCTATTGAGCTCGCCGACACGGTCTCTACGGTTTCTCCCACTTATTCGAGAGAAATCCTCACGCCCGAATACGGAAAGGGACTGCAGAATATCCTTGCGGAGAACAGCTTCAAGCTCTGCGGTATTCTCAACGGAATAGACAACGTTTATTACAACCCGTCCTCCGACAGCGTGATTCCGGCGGTTTATTCCGCCGATGACCCCGACGGAAAGGCGTTCTGCAAGGCCGCTCTCAGGGCCGAAGCCGGCCTTTCGGACGGCGATGTGCCGCTTTTCGCGATAATCTCAAGACTCGTGGCACACAAGGGCCTTGACCTTGTCTGCGAGGCAATCAGAGGCATTCTGAACGAAACCTCGGGACAGCTCATCGTCCTCGGCAAGGGCACTCCGGAGATGGAGGACTTCTTCCGCGGACTCGAAGCGGAGATGCCCGGAAGAGTCAGAGCCCTCATAGTCTATGACAGAGACCTGTCGAAGCGCATATATGCCGGAGCCGACATACTGCTCATGCCCTCGAGAAGCGAGCCCTGCGGACTTGCGCAGATGATAGCCTGCGCATACGGAACGATTCCCGTGGTAAGAGAAACCGGAGGACTTGCGGACTCTGTTTCTTACGCATACAGGGACGGCGACGGAGTACTCACCGGAAACGGCTTTACGTTCGCGGAGCCCTCCGCATCCGCACTGTACGGCGCCGCAAAGGCGGCCTCGGATTTCTGGTACCGTTCTGAGGACAGGAAGGAGCTCATTCACAGAATCATGACAACCGATTTTTCATGGTCTGTTTCGGCACTGAGCTATTCGGACATGTACCGCAGCCTCCTCATGAGACGCTGACGTCACATCAGGAACACCGATAAACCCTAAAGAACCTCCGGCATCTGCCGAAAACGGTGCCGGAGGACAGAGATAACTTGAAAGGTATTTACTTATTATGAATTACAATCCTTCTGCGGGAGAAATAAAGACCGCTGTCGCCGAGAGGCTTTCCAGACTTTTCGGAGAGACGCCGGCAGAGGCAACACGTGAGCAGATGTACCGCGCGGTTGCCAAGACAGTGACCGAAATGCTGAACGATAAGAGAGCAGGATACAAGGAGGCAGTGGCAAAGGGAAAGGCCAAGCAGGTTTATTATATCTGCATGGAATATCTGCTCGGACGCTCACTCAAGACAAACCTTGAAAATCTGGGCCTCGCCGATAAATACAAAGAAGCTCTGGAACAGATGGGCTTCAGCCTTGACGAGCTCTACGAATGCGAGCCCGATGCCGGACTCGGAAACGGCGGACTCGGACGTTTGGCGGCCTGCTTTACCGATTCTCTTGCATCCCTGGATTATCCGGCCTTCGGTTTTTCCATCTGCTATGAGTACGGTCTTTTCAGACAGAAAATCGTAGACGGACTTCAGATAGAGCTTCCCGACAACTGGCTCCCCGGCGGAGACGTCTGGCTGCAGCCCAGACCCGACCGCGTCTTTACCGTAAGAATGGGCGGACGCGTCACCGAAACCTGGAAGGACGGAAGATGCGTAATCGGCTACGAGGACACGGAGGACGTTGAGGCATTCCCGTATGACATGATGATTTCCGGCGGAGCCTCCGACAGCGTAGCGAGACTCAGACTGTGGAAGGCAAGAGCCACGAGAAGCTTTGACATGAGCCTCTTCTCCCAGGGACAGTATGCCAAGGCAATGGAGGACAGCGGAAGCGCTGAAATCATTTCAAAGGTTCTTTATCCCTCCGACAATCATCTTGAGGGAAAGCTGTTAAGACTCACCCAGCAGTATTTCCTTACGTCCGCATCGGTTCAGAACATAATCCGCGACCATATGGCGGTTTATCACAGAATAGACAATCTTTCGGACAAGGTCGCGATTCACATAAACGATACGCATCCGTCGCTTGTCATTCCCGAGCTCATGAGAATACTCATCGACGATTACTTCCTCTCATGGGAGCAGGCCTGGGATATCACGGTAAAGACCGTATCCTATACAAACCACACCGTTCTTCCCGAGGCCCTCGAAAAATGGAACGAGGATATCTTCAGATTCCGTCTGCCGAGAATTTACATGATAATTCATGAAATCAACGAGCGCTTTTGCCGCGATGCCTGGGAAAAATTCCCCGGCGACTGGAACAGAATCGGCGGAATGAGCATCATAAGCTACGGTCAGATGCATATGGCGAACCTCGCCGTCATCGGATCGCACTCGATAAACGGCGTATCGGCGCTTCATTCGCAGATACTGAAGGATACGGTTTTCAAGGATTTCTACCGCATGTATCCCGAAAGATTCACAAATGTGACGAACGGCATCGCTCACAGGCGCTGGCTCTGCTACTCGGACAAGAAACTCGCAAAGCTTCTCGACGGTACCATCGGCCCCGCCTACAGACACGAGCCGGAAAAGCTCGCCGATTTTAAAGCATACTCCGAGGATGCCGGCGTCATCGACGCTCTCAGAAGAATCAAGCATGAAAACAAACAGTCGTTCGCGGCGCTGCTTGAGAAGAAGACGGGCGTTGTCATCGATACTCACTCGGTTTTCGACGTTCAGATCAAGCGCCTTCACGAGTACAAGAGACAGCTTCTGAATGTGCTCGACATCATCGGCATTTATCTGGACCTCAAAAACAATCCCTCGCTTGACATTTATCCCAGAACCTATCTCTTCGGAGCCAAGGCCGCTCCGGGATACGCGTTTGCAAAGCGCACGATACAGCTCATCTGCATGCTTCAGAAGGAAATAGAGGCCGATCCCCGCATACGCGAAAAGCTTCGCGTGGTCTTCCTTGAAAACTACTGCGTAAGCATGGCCGAGGCCCTCGTTCCCGCCGCGGAGATAAGCGAGCAGATTTCGCTTGCCGGCAAGGAGGCAAGCGGAACGGGCTGCATGAAGCTCATGATGAACGGAGCGCTTACCATCGGCACCCTCGACGGCGCCAACGTGGAAATGCGCGACGCTGTCGGAAGAGACAATATCTACATCTTCGGAATGAATGCCGGCGAGGTAGAGCAGCTTTGGAGAGAGGGCTACAATTCCGCCCTCTATTATGCAAGAAACGACAGGCTTAAGAGAATCGTCGACTGCCTTGACCACGGATTTGCGGGCGAATCCTTTGCGGATGTTGCCGCATATCTGCTTTCCGGACAGGGAGTTGCGGACCCCTTCATGTGCCTTGCCGATTTTGACTCCTATTCGAGAGTCCGCGAGGCTATGTACAGGGATTATCTCGACAGAGATAAATGGACAGTAAAGTCTCTCATGAATATCGCCGGCTCCGGCTTCTTTGCCGCCGACAGAGCAGTCACCGAGTACGCCGAGCGTATCTGGGGACTTGAAAAATTCAAGCTGAACTGATATGCTGCCCGCATTCGCACAGAACACAGAGGGCCTGTCCCCTGCAATCGTGAAGCGCTCGGGCGGCAGGGACCGCTCGGCGTCCGGTGCTTTTGCCTACGGGGATACGGTAACCTTTGAGGTGCGTATTCCGCGCCGCCTCGGAGCCTCCGGCGTTGTCATGAGAATAAGAAGGGATACAATGGCCTCCGGTGAAGAGGCAGAGGATCCATCCCCCCGCGATCTTGTCTTTGATTTCGCGGACACCGATTTTATTACCGATGTTTACGCTCTCTCTGTCGATACCGCATCGCTCTGCGTCGGGCAGGGGCTGTTTTACTACGGATTTCTGTTTCTCAGAGGCTTTGACACGCTGTTTTCCGATGCAGTGTCAAATTCGGTCTGCGCGCTGAAGACCTCTCCCGGGACGGAATTTTCGCTGCTCGTTTACGAAAAAGACTTTCGGACTCCCCATACGGGAAGCGGAATCATGTATCATGTTTTTGTGGACAGGTTCTTCAGGGGAGAGGGAAAATGCGAATACCGCGAGGGAGCAAGGCTGCATAAAAGCCTCGGGGAGGAGCCGGATTTCGCCCGGATAAGGGGCGGAAAAATCGATAACAACGATTTTTTCGGCGGAAATCTCTTCGGAGTTACCGAAAAGCTCGGTTATCTCGAATCGCTCGGCGTGACGATGATATATCTCTCACCGATTTTTTTATCGCCGTCAAATCATAAATACGACACATCGGATTACGGAAAAATCGATGAAGGCTTCGGCGGTGAGGCCGCCTTCCGCGGGCTGCTTGAAAATGCAAGGGCGCGCGGCATGAAGGTCATTCTCGACGGTGTCTTCAACCACACGGGATCCGACAGCGTCTACTTTGACTCCGGGCACAGATACGGTCCTGGCGCGGCCTCGGAGGATTCTCCGTACCGCGGTTGGTTCCGCTTCGGCGATGAGTACAGGTGCGGCTATGAGGCCTGGTGGGATATAGATATTCTCCCGAGGCTCAGAACCGACAGGGAAGAGGTGGAAAGCTTCTTCACGGCCCCGGACGGCATCGGCGGGAAGTATCCTGCGATGGGAACCGGAGGCTGGAGGCTCGATGTCGCTGACGAGCTGCCCGACGCCTTCCTCGAAAAGCTGAGAAGCACGGTTAAGGCTGTCGATCCGGAGGCCGTGATCATCGGCGAGGTCTGGGAGAACGCCGCGGACAAGATTGCGTACGGAAAACGCAGACGGTATTTCAGGGGACGGGAGCTTGACAGCGTAATGAACTATCCGCTGAGGGAGGCTCTTCTGCGCTTCGGAGGCTCGGGAGATGCGGAGCATCTCGCTTCCGTGCTCACTGAGCTCTATTCGTCATATCCGAAATGCGTCTGCGACTGTCTTATGAACGTAATCGGCACGCACGATACGGTGAGGGCGCTGAGCTTTCTCGGAAACCCCGACAAGTGTGTTTCGGACTCAGCCGAGTCCGAAAATGCGGTGCAGGCCGCATCGCGTCTGACGGCGGAGGAATATGCGCTGGGAGTCAGAAGGCTCAAGGCGGTATCTGTTATTCAGTATACGGTTTACGGCTTTCCCTGCGTGTATTACGGAGACGAAGCCGGAGCCGAGGGACTGCTCGATCCGTTCTGCCGCCGGCCTATGCGCTGGGACGGCCGGGCCGACGCGGACCTTCTCGGACACTACAGAACGCTCGGACGCTTAAGACGCTCTGAGCCCTGCTTTGACGGAGGAGACTTCCGGATAGTGTCCGCTCACGACGGTTATATAGAGTATGTCAGAAAAAAGAACGGCAGGCGTCTTACCGTGGCAGTAAACTGCGGTAAGGAAGCCGTAAAATGCCGTGCCCGCGGAACCGAGCTGTTTACGGGCGAAAGAGTCAGCGGAAAAACAATCGACCCCTGCGGCTTTGCCGTCATCGTATCGGAAAATAAAAAATAAAGCAGCTCCGGGAAAACAGGAAGCTGCGGAAAACTGGTAAAACAATGGATATTAAGAAAAGACCGGCCGGACGTCTGTCCGCTTTTGTACTTTCGCTTCTGCTGATTGTCACATCGGTGATATACGTCTTCATGCAGCCCGCATCGGCGGCGGAAAACGACGCAGCAGCCGAAAAGCTCAAGGCAACATTTGCCTTTGAGGGCTTCACGGGACAGAAGAACATATCCGACGGAAACAATTCGACCTTTGCCACGGGCTCAAAGAATTCCACCGTCGCCGTTATGGCCGATAAAAACATCAGCTTCATCTATATCAGTTACAATCATGCTCCCGGCGAATGGAAGCTGTCCTCCGGCAGCAAACAGGCTGATTGCGGCAGAGACGGCTTCATTCATGAGTATGTCGACGTAAAGAGCGCTCTCGGAGATGTGAACATGGTATCGCTGAGCTATCCTGCAGGCGCGGAGATAGAATCCGTCGCGGTTTACGGCGAGGGAAAAATTCCCGATGACGTTCAGGTATGGCAGCCTCCCTGCGAGAACGCGGACATACTCCTGCTTTCGGCCCACACCGATGACGACCAGCTCTATTTCGCGG
Organism: Clostridia bacterium; assembly: GCA_024404665.1. Taxonomy (GTDB): domain Bacteria; phylum Bacillota; class Clostridia; order Oscillospirales; family CAG-272; genus CAG-390. The sequence goes on along the minus strand of JAKSPQ010000073.1, from coordinate 555 downwards.
GCCTCATTCCGTATTATGTCACGGTCAGGGGCGCCGCAGTTCAGGTCGCTTATTTTACCGAGCATCTTAAGGAAAATTACCGTTGGCACGAGAGACTGAACGGACTCTGGACTGCCGGAATGAGAAATTATCCCGTTATTTCGTCTTTTCCGGATGCATATTCATCTTCAGCAGCCGGCGCTTATACCAACTTCAAAAATGCCGGCTTTTCGGAGGATCAGGTTGTTAGCTGGGTTTCTGAGCAGCTGAGACGCTTTAAGCCACAGGTTACGGTGACTCATGATTTCACGGGCGAATACGGTGACGGTCAGGTTATGGCGGCCGTTGGCGGGATGACGAAGGCCGTGCCAATGGCTGCAGACAAATCAAAAACACTGGGCGGCTACGAGCCCTTTGAGGTACTCAAATCCTATGTTCATGTCTATGACAAAAACAAAATCGTTATAGACGCATACGATACTCCGTTTGAGGAGCTCGGAGGACTTACGCCCTTTGCGGTATCGCAGAAGGCGTTTCTGTGCCACAAGTCACAGCTTAAATGGACGGACCTCACAC
>JAKSPQ010000072.1 GCA_024404665.1 Clostridia bacterium | reverse complement strand
GTCTCGTCGACTCTGAATTCAAGCTCGTCACCCTCATAGCAGGATTTTTGATAATGGATTTCTATCGACTTCAGGTCCATGTATTTAAGTTCCTTTGTCGAGAACAGACCTTCCGTCGCTCTGATGTATGCCACGTTGTTCATGTGGTGGCCTATATCTATATCGGTGCTTCTGACCGTATATTTTCCGAGAACCTGCTCCGGCACTCCTCCGGTAAATCTCTCAAAGGGCTCATCTATGGCATGATCCTCCAGGGGAATCATATCAGCAGGATAAACGTTTTTCATATTCTGAGGCTTGCCGGTAACGGTATCAACGACAACCCATTGGGTTTTGCCTGCGCAGAGGGTTCTTCCATTTCCTGAAAGCGTGTAGTTTCTGACTCCCATGAAAACCGACGGCTTTTCCGGCCAGGTGGTGAGAGTTACTTCCTCAAGCATTTTCGGCCTGTCGAAGAAATCTATTCTGGTTTTATATACCGTCCAGAATTTATTCTCCCTGCCCATAGTACTCATGCCGATTCCGAGCTTTTCGGCATGCTCACCGGCAGAATCTATGAAAAGATTGGCGCAGCCCGTAAATCCGAGTCTTCCGGTAAAATCGCAGAAGCCGGACTGAATCGTAATTTCCTTGACAAGTTTGTTTTCCATTTGTTTTACTCCGTTTATTGGTTTTCCCTGCGGTCATACGTAATACATTATATCTGTTTCCGAAAAGAATAGCTTTCGGGATTAAAAAGAGTGTCTGTTTTCATCCGAAAAATATCTTTGCTTTCGCTCGGATGAGGCCGCTCTTAAGTGTACGAATTATATCATAAACCTATTAAAAAGTCAAGATTTATGATGCTTTAACCCAAAAGGGGTATGTTAATAAAGCCTGTTGCTTAATTAACATACCCCAAAGGATTTATGTAAAACGGACTGTAAGGGTCCCCAAAGCCCTCATGCGGTCCGATAACAGCAGAGCGGAATCACAGCTTTTTTCGAATTAATCCGCCGATGAAACAATCACGGGCTCTCCATTGCTCATTTCAACGGTGTATACCGTACCCGGCACGGGATTGTCCGCAACGATTCTCCTTGCGACCATCGTTTCTATCGATGCCTGAATAAACCTCTTAAGCGGTCTTGCGCCGTAAATCGGATCGTAAGCCGTTCTGACAATATAATCCTTTACATCTTCTCCGCATTCGAGAACCAGGCCTCTGGATTTCATTCTTGAAGCAAGGTCATCCAGCTGAATCCCGGCAATTGACTTGACGTTTTCCATGGTAAGAGGCTTATAGAAAACGATTTCGTCCAGACGGTTGAGGAATTCGGGCCGGAAGCTGCGCTTCAGAAGAGCCCTTACGCCGTTCTTGGCATCTTCGGAAAGCTCGCCGGAATCATCGATGCCGTCAAGAATAATGTCCGAACCCAGGTTTGACGTCAGTATGAGGACCGTATTCTTGAAATCGACGGTTCTTCCCTGGCTGTCGGTGATTCTGCCGTCGTCCAGCACCTGAAGAAGGATATTGAAGACGTCGGGGTGAGCCTTTTCGACCTCATCGAAAAGCACGACCGAATACGGCTTGCGCCTTACAGCCTCGGTGAGCTGGCCGCCTTCGTCGTATCCGACGTATCCGGGAGGCGCTCCGATAAGCCTGGAGACGGAATATTTCTCCATGTATTCGCTCATATCGATTCTGACCATATTGCGCTCATCGTCAAACAGCGCTTCTGCAAGTGCCTTGGCGAGCTCTGTTTTGCCGACTCCGGTAGGCCCTAAGAACAGGAACGAGCCTATAGGTCTCTGAGGATTGGCGATACCTGCGCGGCTGCGAAGTATGGCGTCGCATACCTTCTCTACGGCCTCATTCTGGCCGACAACCCTCTTATGAAGGATATTATCAAGCCCCAGGAGCTTCTTGCGTTCGCTTTCGAGCAGTCTCGAAACAGGAATTCCGGTCCATCTTGATACAATTTTTGAAATTTCCTCTTCGTTGACGGTGTCTCTGAGAAGCAGTCCGGAATCGTTTTTCTTTTCATTCTGCTGTTTTTCCAGTTCTTCCATCTGAGCCTTGAGCTTTGGCAGCTTTCCGTATTTCAGCTCAGCAGCCAGAGCAAGATTGCTCTCGTCCTGAGCACGCTCGATTTCGTTTCCGGTGTTTTCGATTTCTTCCTTCAGACGCTGAACGCGGCCGATTGCGTTCTTCTCGTTCTCCCACTTGGCCTTGAGGGTGTTGAAGTTTTCCTTTTTTTCAGCGAGCTCGCGGTTGATTTCGTCAAGTCGCGCCTTTGATCCCTCGTCATCCTCTCCGGACAGCGCAGCCGCCTCAATCTCAAGCTGCATAATGCGGCGTGAGATGTCATCGAGCTCCGTGGGCATGGAGTTCATCTCGGTTTTTATCAGCGCACAGGCCTCATCAACAAGATCTATCGCCTTATCGGGCAGGAATCTGTCGCTTATATATCTGTTTGAAAGCTCTGCGGCGGCAATAAGGGCGTTATCGTGAATTCTGACTCCGTGATACACCTCGTAGCGCTCCTTGAGACCTCTCAGGATGCTTATCGTATCCTCAACCGAGGGCTCGTCGACGAGCACAGGCTGAAATCTTCTCTCAAGAGCGGGATCCTTTTCGATATACTTGCGGTATTCGTCAAGTGTAGTGGCACCTATGCAGTGAAGCTCGCCTCTTGCAAGCATCGGCTTTAAGAGATTGCCGGCATCCATAGCTCCGTCTGTTTTTCCGGCTCCGACAACGGTGTGAAGCTCATCAATGAAAAGGATGATTTTACCCTCGGCCTTTTTTATTTCATCCAGAACGGCCTTGAGTCTTTCCTCGAATTCTCCGCGGTATTTGGCACCGGCTATCAGAGCGCCCATATTCAGCGAGAACAGTGTCCTGTCTCGAAGATTCTCGGGGACATCGCCGCGCACTATTCTCTGAGCAAGTCCTTCGGCAATCGCCGTCTTTCCGACGCCGGGTTCGCCGATAAGGCACGGATTGTTCTTGGTCTTTCTTGAAAGGATTCGTACAACGTTTCTTATTTCCTCGTCTCTTCCGATAACGGGATCCTGCTTTCCCGCTCTCGCGAGCGCCGTAAGATCCTGTCCGTATTTTTCGAGAACATTGTAGGTATCCTCAGGATTGTCGTTTGTAACTCTTCTGTTTCCGCGAATATCCTTTATCGCGTTTAAGAGCTTGTTTTTTTCTACTCCGGCTGCCGTAAGAATGCGTTTTACGGTTCTGTCAGCCTTTTCTGTAATACCTAAGAGAATGTGCTCTACGGATGTGTATTCATCCTTCATAGAGGCAGCGATTCGCTCGGCCTCGTTCAGCGCCTCGTTAAGTGCGCCGGACAGGTACAGACGGTCCGGAGAAACCGAGCCCGCCTTTGGGAGCAATGCGATCTCTTTGTCAAGCTCTCTTTTCAATGACGCGGTATCTGCGCCGGATTTTTCGAGAAGCTCGGGGACAAGACCGCCGGCATCTCCGACAAGCGCCGACAGCATGTGGAGCATATTAAGCTCTGTATTTCCGTTGCCGCAGGGAAGATTCTGAGCATCCTTTCCGGCTTTTCTACTGTTTTGTGTAAGCTTTTCTGTATTCATACCTTTACCTCCTGTAGATTCGCGGAAGCATTTAGCACTTAGACCTTCCGCCTCTTACTTTACGACAATATTATAGTCCCGAAATATTAACTTTTTTAGTCATTTTTATGAACATTTTGTTAATTCTAGCACTCAAGGTACAAGAGTGCTAAAGGTGCTGTCGATTTTTTTGAACAAAATCCAACTGCCTGTCAGAGCGACATGCCATAAAAAGTCTCGGATTATATCCCGAGAACAGTGGCTCACTGCTTTTTCACATAATCGCATAAAAACCGGAAGTCTTTGCGGTGAGCAAATGCTGCGTCTGAAAAATCAGACCGACATTTTACTCCGGACAGACTTCCGGTTTACGTTATTTTGATTTATCTGTGAATGCCCTGCGTCATATATCCGGACTTTTCTGATTTTTCCCGTTTTTTCCGCGCCCGGCAGTGAGTCCGTATATCCAGTGTCCGGCTGCAAAGCAGATAAAGGCACCGAGCGACAGCGTTGTCGTAAACAGCACAGCGGAAGCAAACCATCCGACCTTCTCGAATATCGACTGATAAACGAAGATCCCGGGGCCGTTGAAGCCCAAAAAGAACATATTGATTCCGCCACCGGATTTTTCCCACAGAATAATATCTATCATGAGCGCAATGAAGGCAAGACAATAATAAAGCGCAATCGCCCTGGGAAAATCTCTGAGCTTCTTTGCCGCACGTCCCGATGCAACAAGATAAAAGCCGAGGAAAACCAGCAGGGTATGCCAGATCAGCGAATGAACAGTAATCACAAGATACTCGTTAAATACTCCGGATGGCTCGAGCAGCGCCGTAAATCCGCCGAGAAAATTATACGAAGCCAGAAAATCGTACATGGCATCCCTGATTCTGCCTTCCTTCATAAAAGGAATAATCAGGCACAGGTACATGGGAATCGAGCACATCTGAAAAGACAGTATTCCCCACCTGTACTCGCCGGTAACGGAGCTTTCGGCATACCAGAAGAATATCTGCTTATAAATCTCGGTAAAGAGAAGAAACAGTCCGCAGGATAACAGTATTTTCTTGTTCTTCTTTTCGTCGCTGTTTTTAAGCAAAACCGCAAGAAGCATAGTACCGGCAAATGCGGCAATCAGAAAGCAAACATGAAACAGTCCGTATGTCTTAGGCCGGACTATTTCCCAGCTTGTAAGTTCAATTAATTTTTTAAGCATTCTCGTCCTTAGAAAGTCTGATGATGATGAATTTAAGCGCTACCCTCAGATTATTAACTGATACGGTTCCCGCCGTTTTTTTGCGGGTATATTATACCATCTATTTTGCATTTGGTCAATCCCATAGATAAAAGCGGCTTATTTCCGGAAATTATCACATAAAAGCATCGTTTAGCCGATATTCCGGCGCTGTCTATTCGGCAGGCACACGAAGCCTCGGCTTCACTGCCCCGGCATATTTTCTTATTTTCTGTAGAATGACATAAACCTCGGAAGCATCTTTGCCGAATACTCCGAGAGCGAATACTCTCCGTTGCAGATGCACCAGTCGTAAAGGAATGACCTTTCGCACATGGCATATACTTTTATTATATCGTTTACCGACTCGTTGCCGTTTATCTCTCCTCTTTCGATTCCTTCCATTATAATTTTTCTCAAAAGCCTGAAATAAAATCTCGAATGGTCGAGAAGCTGCTTGTCTGATTTCGGTGTCAGCTGTGCCGAATACATTCCGGCAAGCATATCTATGGATACTGAATTCTCAATCATTCGAAACAGCTCCTTGTTCAGCCACATCAGAATATCAAATCTGTTGCTTTCCGGAGCAATCAGCTCCGCGAGAGATTCGTACTTGTCGTCAAACAATGTGGGCAAAGATCCGAGCAATTCTTCTTTTCCGTTAAAATAATGATAAAAGGATCCTTTCGAAGTACAACTTTTTTCTATTATTTCATCAATGGTCGTATCATCGTATCCCTGTTCGTAAAAAAGCTGCCATGCAGCCTCAACAATCTTTGATTTCGTGCTGTTTGTTCTTTTAGGCATGTTTTTCTCCCTTTTTTACTTGCTTCTTATCGTTTTTATGCATTTCGGATTGCCTTACACAGACTGAAGGCTCCGCGGAAAGGCAGTTTAAGTCTATAAAAAGTATAATCTAAATTCCGTATTTAATTCTATCATAATTTATGATATAATTCAAGCATTATTTTCATTACGTGATACTTATATTAGAATTATTTATTAATTATACAAAACGGAGAAGAAAAAATGCCTTCACAAAGTATCGTTATTCTCGTTACGGTTATGGTTTATATGGCCGTAATGGTTCTCATCGGCCTCAGATTCTCAAAAAAGAACAATTCCGTCGGTGATTTCTATCTCGGCGGCCGCAAGCTCGGTCCGCTCGTCACCGCGATGAGCGCGGAAGCCTCGGATATGTCTTCATGGCTGCTCATGGGCCTTCCCGGAGTTGCTCTTGCCGGCGCAATAGGAGCCAGGGTGGGCTACATCGAGGCCGTCTGGACTGCCCTCGGTCTTGCCGTCGGTACTTATCTGAACTTCCTTTTTGTTGCAAAGCGCCTCAGAAGATACTCCGAAAAGCTCGGGGCCAATACAATTCCCGACTATTTTTCCGAAAGATTCGGTGAAACCAGCGGACTTCTCACTCTCATCGTTGCGCTCATTATCATCATATTCTTTGTACCCTACACCGCATCGGGCTTTTCCGGTGTCGGCAAGCTTTTCAACAGTCTTTTCGGAATCGACTATCACGTCGCCATGATCATCGGCGCGATTATCATCTGTCTGTACACGACTCTCGGCGGCTTCCTTGCGGCATCCACGACCGACTTTATTCAGTCGATTATCATGACTGTAGCCCTTTTCACAATCGTAGGCTTCTGCGTCTCCGATTCCGGCAGCCTCAGCGCCTCACTCGAAGCCGCCAAAAGCGTTGACGGTTATTTCAACTGGACCGGAGCCGACGGCGGCTACGGAGCGCTTCCCATCGCCTCCACGCTTGCATGGGGACTCGGATATTTCGGAATGCCTCACATTCTTTTAAGATTCATGGCAATCAAGGATGACAACAAGCTCAAGATTTCACGCCGCATCGCATCCGTCTGGGTTGTAATATCCATGGCTGTTGCAATCTTTATCGGTGTCATCGGCGTTGCGTTTGTTAGGTCCCACGGTCTTGTCGAGTCTCTCGGCGCCGACTTTGACGCAGAAAGAATCATTATCTACATCGCCGATGAATTCAGCAGAAAGAATATTCTTCTTGCCGTAATTGCGGGACTCATCGTTTCCGGAATCATGGCATCGATAATGTCCACCGCCGATTCGCAGATGCTTGCGGCATCCTCATCGATGTCGGAAAACATCATCAAGCGTTTCTTCTGGAAGAAGATGAGCAACAAATCCTCGATGATTCTCGCAAGAATCACCGTCGTTATCATAACCGTTGTTGCAATCTTCTTCGCCTGGAATCCCAAGAGCTCGGTATTCAGAATCGTATCCTTCGCATGGGCGGGATTCGGAGCCACCTTCGGCCCCGTAATGCTTCTGTCGCTCTTCTGGAAGAGATGTAACAAATACGGTGCAACTGCGGGTCTTATCGCCGGAGGTATCATGGTATTCCTCTGGAAGTTTGTAATCGCTAAGCTCGGCGGAGTATTCGCAATATATGAGCTTCTTCCCGCATTTATTATCAACCTCATCGTCTGCGTTGCGGTAAGCCTTCTCACTCCCAAGCCGGAGGATAAAATAATCCGCACTTTCGAGGAAATCAAAAATATGTAAAATGAAAAGCCCGATGTTAAAAAGTCACAGACTTTTTAACATCGGTTTTTCTTTTACCTCCGGTTACGACTCTCCCGACCATTCCGAATAGAATTCTTCAAGGAATTCCCTCAAAAAAGCATCGCGTTTTTCAGCCAGCGCCTTTCCCTCTCCGGTATTCATCATATTCTTTAAGAGAAGCAGTTTTTCATAAAAATGATTTACCGAATGAGAAACCCTGTTTTTATACTCCTCCCCGTTCATAAAGAGGACGGGAGGAATCTCGGGATCATATATGGCACGTCCGTGGCTCCCGCCGAAAGCGAATGTCCTGGCGATGCCTATAGCCCCCATGGCATCAAGCCTGTCCGCATCCTGAACACAGCAGGCTTCCTTAGACGTCGGCCGCCCGGAATCGGTTCCGAGAAACGGAACCTCGCCGATGATTTTTATAATTTCCGACACGGTCTCTTCATTTTCTCCGATGTTTCTCAGAAAGCCCGCCGCATTGGCCTTGGTTTTCTCGGTTTCGGGTGAAAGCTTCCTGTCGTCGACATCGTGCAGGAGCGCGGCAAGCGCAACCGTGCGTGTGTCCGCTCCCTCCTTTTCAGCAATACGGACCGCGGTTTTGTAAACCCTCATCGAATGATAATAATCGTGTCCCGAAAAATCCTTCGAAAAGAATCCGCGTATGTATTCTATGGTCTCGGATACTGCTCTGTCCATCGCAAAGCCGTCTCAGATGCCCTCGGGGATGCTGCACACATCAATCCATGCGATACAGCCGGAAGCTCTCTCAAGCTCCTCTACGGAGAGCTTAACCGCACTGTTGGAACTTCCGCAGGCAGGATAGACTGTGTCGAAGCGTCTGAGCGATTCGTCAAGGTATACGGAAACGCCGTCGTTTATGCCGAAAGGGCAGACTCCGCCCACCTCATGACCGATGAAGGAGCTGACCTCATCGCGGGTAAGCATTGTTGCTTTTGTGTGAAAAAACGCTTTGAACTTAGAGTTCGATACCTTTGCGTCACCGGCGCATACTATCATTACCGGCGCACCGTCGACCTTGAAGGTCAGCGATTTTGCAATTCTTGCGGGCTCTGTTCCGGCTGCCGCTGCGGCAAGCTCCACAGTAGCGCTCGAAACCTCAAAGACCATTATGCGGTCTCCGAGTCCCATATCCGAAAGATATTGTTTTGCTTTTTTAAATGCCATTGGTTCCCCCGATTTCCCGTTCTACGGCTTTATCGTTGCCGATAGAACGCTTTTTTATTTATAGAATGTAATCGAATTATGCTTTAATTGATTTACGTGACATAATTCCTCCGAAACTAATTGAACAAAAGCAAAAGAGACGGAATAAGAATCAGCAGCAAATAACCGAGCAGCAAAATAAGCATATGCTTTTTTCCTCTGAAAACCGCGGCAAACTCTCTTATTACGGCACCTACCCAATAGTACGGGGCCACCTTTGCCCCGATTCCCACACATTCCATTCCTATTTCGGAAGCGTAAGAAAGACATCTGTATATGTGATAATTGCTGGATACAAGTGCCACCCTGGGGCCGCTTCCGCTGCGTCTGATCAGCGGTATTCCTCTCTTTATATCCGGCTCAATATGAGTCCTTGACAGAATAAGGTCCTTTGAAAACGAGAGATTCTCCATGGTCGTCGTCGATGACGTCTCGGGCAGGATTTTCTCGTTCGGAATTCCGTGCTCGATGAGGTACTGACGCATGGCATCGGCCTCGGAGATAAGCTCGTCGTCTCCCTTCCCTCCGCTCGGAATAATTACGGGCTTCACATTGCATTTATTGTAAACCTCTATTGCCTTGTCGATGCGGGCAGCAAAAAGCTTTGAGATTCTGTTGCCGTTAATCAGCCCTGCTCCGTGAATGATAATATAGTCGAAGCGCATTCTGTGAGGCATAATCTGAATAAAGATTACATAGGCGACAAATGCGAGAATGACGAAGCATATATAGAATATGCTCATTCCGATGAAGAAAAGAACAGAATCCAAAAACCTGAAATCGCCGAATCCGCCGATTTTAAGAACCGTATAGACTACTGCTATTTCACCGGCTCCGACAAATATTCCGAGGAAAAGCGAGAGGAGGTGCGAAAGCGACCTGCCTTCTTTCTTTATCGTTATAAATCCGTTAACAATTAACAGTACCGGAACGGTGAAAAGGACTGCGGCAGCAACAAGGAATACACCAAGCAGAAAATATCCGCCGTAATCTCCCATTGCCGATCCTGCCGCGATAAGGGTCACCAAAATCGCTCCGAGGAGCAAAAACGAGTTTCTGAATCTCTGCGGCTTACAGAGAGCCGATGTAAAAAGCACTACCCACGGGGCTGACGCAATAATAATCCATAATCCGTAATCGGATAAAAAATCTTTCACTGTAACACTCTTCCTCTCACTGCAGCCGCGGCGAACGTCCCGGGTCAGAAACTTCTGCCGTGTCCCGAATGGCTGACTCCGGAGTGACCTGAGTAATTCGACTTATAACCGGATCCTCCGCGGGTTCCCGAGGAACCGCTGCCGCTGTCACTGCTTCCGATATAAATACGTTCCGTCTTGTTGTATAAAAACACCTCGGCTATTTTTCTGACGCTTGAATGCGCCCTGTCAAGATATGTATGGGCTTCTCTCCGGCGATTAACCGTATACATACTGCTTTCGGCAACTCTTGTCGGAAGTCCGGCCGCGATAAAGGCTGTGACAAGCGCGAGCAGAGCTATAAGAATCCAATAAAACACGCTTCTGGGCACTCTTCCGTGTTCCATATAATAGTTTATCGTATCCTGTCCGATAAGCATCCGTTCAAAGGCATCGTCACCGGTGGCTGTTCGGCTGTTTATTCGATTCTGAAATCTTGACGGAATCTTTTCGGCAGCGCTTCCGAAGAAATAAACCTCGCTTGACTCCATGAAATCCGCAAGCACACTCTCAATAGAAATAAGAATCGCATTCTTCTCATATCCCATTGACCGCATAAACAGCTCGTTGTACTGCTTCGATGAGAGATTCAAAAAATCCCCGGTGCTGTGGAAATATACATTCAAGCCGTATTTTTCTCTGAGAAAGGCGGATTTTTCCGTCAGAACTCCTGTCTGTTCGCTGTTAAGCAAGCCAAGCTCATCCACTACGACCGGAGCAGAGGGGTTATAATAATTTTCAGGAACCTTACCGTCCGTGAAATACCAGAAGGGGGGACGTGCGATGCCCCGGGTAAAAATCGAATATACATCCTCTACCCATTCGGTAAAGGCGCGGTCATATTCACCGGCGCCCAAAGTCTCATAAAGAAAATCGTCCAGGCGTTCGGCAACCTCCCGGGTTATGGTGCCGCGGGTGTCGGGCCCTGTTTCGCAGGTCCAGCCTCCGCGTCCGGAGGGATTCATATTTATGAAAAGAAGGATTCCCTCGTGATTCTCGCCTATGCCGTAGCCGTTATAATCAAAGCAGTCAGCGGCATATATGTCGTTGCCGAGGCCGTAGTCGGAAACATCGGTGACTATTACTATGTCCTTGCCGAGCTCATCGGAAATCTGTGAAATCCGCGTCTTTAATTTCTCTGCGACGGAATCCGCAATGATGCCGGCGTAATCCAGAATTCGGGGAGCATCGGCATCGAAGTATACATAAGCCTCGTCGAGATTCTTCGGGAACCACTCGGGCTTTCCCGAGCCCTTTCCGCATCTTTCGAAATCGCCCGTTCCCGGAACCGATGGCGGAGCTACGGGTTCGCCCGTCCCCGGCAGAGCTTCCGCTGTCGTTCCGTCAGACGGAACCGCCGATGTTGTCTCATCTGCTCCGGTTGTGTTTTTTTCTTCCAGAGCCTCAAAGCCTCCCCTTAAAACATCGATGCAGCCGGAAACCACTCCCGAAACGCCGTGTTTTTCTCTGAGAGACGGGATTCTTTCCTCAAGAAACGAGATGTACGCGTCCGAAAACAGGCCGATGGCTCCGCCCATCGGAAGAACGGTCAGCGTGTTCCTGTCCTCAAGATAAATGAACATAAAGCCGTCTTTTGTAGGCCCGTAACCGAATTCGCTGCTTTCAAAAAGGCCTTTTGCAAAGACTGCGGCGGTATCTCCGTACAGTCTGGATTCAGGAATAACCGCAACG
>JAKSPQ010000071.1 GCA_024404665.1 Clostridia bacterium | reverse complement strand
GCTTTGTCAGAGAACTGGAACAAGGAAAGGAAACAGTCAGAATGGACAAAGTCAACCAAGCACTTGCCATGTTTGGCGCGGTAGCGGTTCCCGGCAAAAAGTCTGAGCAAGATGAGTAAGCGCGCCTGACTGAAATCCCGGGTCGGATATTACGGAAATAATATAAGGATATATGATATGAAAGAAATGACCGAATCTTTAAAGGAAACGCTGAAACGCTTTCTTTTCCGGGGCATTCGCTTCAAGATGACGTTGGCAGTCCTTGCCGCATCGGTGCTGATGCTGACAGCCGTCGGAATAACAATGGATCGCACGGTCAGCAATACCGTAGAGGAGCTGATTTCGTCACGAATGGAAAGCGACATAAAGTACATAGAGGACCTTTTTGACGAAGGCGAGTGGAACATAAGGGACGGAGCTCTGTACCGGGGAGACATCCTTGTCGGCGACGGAACCGTCGAAAACGCATATCTCGCTCCCTTCCTTGAAATGGAACAGAAAACAGGTTCATTCTCATACACGTTTGTAAAAACCTCCGACAATGGCCTTGACTGGGTCGGCGACAAAAAGACAGGCTATATGCAGGGCCATTTCATGAGAGTTGCCGGAAGCACCCTTAGCCCCGACGGCAAGAAAATCATGGGTACCTACATGGATAAAAAGGTTGCCGATATTCTTGACGAAAAGGGCGTATACTCCGGTCAGGCAAACGTCGTCGGCGGTATGGTTTTCTGCCTGTATCGCACAATCACGGATTCAAGCGGCGAGGTCGTCGGCGTCATCTGCGTCGGCAGAAGCATTGAATCCATGCGCGAGCAGACCAAAAAGGCCGAACGCTCGCTTATCACGATAGTCATTGCAGCCATGCTTTTTGTTGCGGTCGGACTTGACGTGCTGGTATTCACATGGATTTCCAAGCTTGACACCGTAAACAATTATCTCCGTGATATTTCCTCCGGCACTTTCCCCGAGGAGCCTCTAAATCTGCACACCAACGATGAGCTCATAGTCACAGCGGCGTGCATTAACGAAATGACGGAGGCTCTGAAGGAGAGAGAACGTATAAGCGGAGAGCTTTCGATAGCCACAAACATCCAGGCGCACATGCTGCCCTGCATCTTTCCTCCCTTCCCGGACCACGACGAGTTTGACATCTATGCAACAATGACGCCCGCAAAGGAGGTCGGAGGAGATTTCTACGACTTCTTTATGATCGACGAGAAGCATCTCGCCGTCGTGATTGCGGACGTTTCCGGAAAAGGCGTCCCCGCCGCGCTCTTTATGGTCATCGCCAAGACCCTTATCAAGAACTATGCTCAGATGGGAATGGACCCCTGCAACGTATTTACAAAGGTAAATCAGCTTCTCTGCGAGGGAAATGAGGCCGGACTGTTCGTAACGGCCTGGATGGGCGTCCTCAATCTGGAAACCGGTAAGCTGACTTATGTAAACGCCGGTCACAATCCCCCCATGATAAAGCTTGCCGACGGCGGCTTTACCTTCCTCAGATCCCGTCCGGGATTCGTTCTGGCGGGGCTCGATACCGTGCGTTACAAACAGAACGAGCTGGTAATGGCCCCCGGAGACAAGCTCTTCCTTTACACCGACGGCGTTACCGAGGCAACCGACAAAGACAACCAGCTTTACGGTGAGCAGAGGCTCGGCGACTATCTCTGCTCGCACATCGGCGATGATGTCAAGGAGCTCCTCACGGGCCTCAAGGACGACATCGACGCTTTCGCCGGCGAAGCCGAGCAGTTCGATGATATTACCATGCTTGTTTTGGATTACAGACAGAAAAGAGCATCCGACGATGCCGCCGAGAAGGCGTTTCCGGCGTCGCTCGACGCTTTAAGCGACGTTCTCGCGTTCACGGAAGCCGAACTGAACAAGGCGGACTGCTCACCTAAAGCGGCCATGCAGATTGCAGTCGCAGCGGAAGAGATATTTGTAAACATCGCTCATTACGCCTATCCCGGCGAGAGCGGAAAAATGAAGCTGGGAATTACAGTGGACAACGGAGTAGCCAGACTGAACTTCAGAGACTACGGAGTACCCTTCAACCCGCTGAAAAAAGCGGACCCAGATATCACGCTTGACGCTGACTCGCGCCAGATCGGCGGACTTGGCATTTTCATGGTCAAAAAGACAATGGATGAAGTCAGATACGAACGAAAAGGCGCTCAGAACGTTCTTACAATCAAAAAGAAAATCAATTAACAATGGACTTGTTTGACAGAGCTCTGTGCTTTGCCGTCGAGAAGCACAGCGGACAGAAACGAAAACCGAACGACCCTCCTTATATTCTTCATCCTGCGGAGGTGGCCGCAATCGTCGGAACAATGACAAACGATCAGGAAACCCTGGCAGCCGCAGTGCTTCACGACACGGTGGAGGATGCCGGAGTAACCCTTGAGGAGATAGAGGAGCTGTTCGGGAAGCGGGTCTCCCTGCTTGTAATGACGGAAACCGAGAATAAGCGAGAGGAGCTTCCCCCGGCGGAAACCTGGAAGCTGAGAAAAGAAGAAACGCTCATAATGCTTGAGCACACACACGATATTTCGGTCAAAATGATGTGGCTCGGGGATAAGCTTTCGAACATGCGTTCCTTCTGCCGTATGTATCGGGAAAAAGGGAACGCTCTGTGGGAGTCATTCAACCAGAAGGACCCCGCAATGCAGGCCTGGTATTATCGCACCGTGGCAAAATCACTGAGAGAGCTCGAAAACTTCGATGCGTACCGGGAATACGTAAATCTGGTTAATATAGTGTTCGGATCCATAAGCGGAGGTATTTAACAATGAATTACAGCAATAACAACGGTTTGCTCACCGTTTTCCTGAGCGGACGTATAGATTCTTCAAATGCGGAATCAACGGAAAAAGAGCTTCTCTCAATCTGTGAGGCAGCCGATTATTCGGAAATTGCACTTGACGCGGAAAAGCTGGAATACATATCCAGTGCGGGACTCAGAGTAATACTCCGTCTCCGCAAGTCAGAGCCGACGCTGAAAATCGTAGGTGTATCATCGGACGTGTATGACATTTTTGAAATGACGGGCTTTACCGAAATGCTTAAGATAGAAAAAGCATATCGCCGGATCAGCGTAGACGGCTGCGAGGTCATCGGTCAGGGCGCAAACGGCAAGGTATACCGCCTTGATGCGGATACAATCATCAAGGTCTATCTGAATCCGGACAGCTTGCCCGACATTCAAAGAGAAAGAGAGCTTGCCCGAAAGGCCTTCGTCATGGGCATTCCCACGGCCATCCCCTACGATGTCGTAAAGGTCGGCGACGGATACGGCTCCGTGTTTGAGCTTCTGAATGCAAAATCCTTTGCCAAGCTTCTGATTGCCGATCCCGGCTGTATCGACAATTGCGTAATGCTCTCCGTTGAGCTTCTGAAAAAAATTCACGGAACGGAGCTTAATAAGGGCGATATGCCGGATATGAAGTCCGTAGCGCTGGGCTGGGCCGATTTTCTGGCCGATTATCTGCCCGCTGACCAATACGAAAAGCTGCACAGCCTGATTGCCGCCGTACCGGACGACAACCATATGCTGCACGGAGACTATCATATAAAAAACGTCATGCTGCAGAACGGCGAGACTCTGCTCATCGATATGGACACGCTCTGCCTCGGCCATCCTGTATTTGAGTTTGCTTCAATTTTCCTTGCATATGTCGGCTTCAACGAAATCGACCGCACGAACATAGAAAAATTCCTTGGGATTTCTTATGAAACCGGAAAGGAATTCTGGGAAAAGACACTCCGCGAGTATTTCGGAGCAGACGACGTCCGTTGCGCGGAAATCGCGGACAAGGCCCGCATCGTAGGCTATGCGCGTCTTCTTCGCCGCACGATCCGCCGTGACGGCATGAGCACTCCCGAAGGAAGAGCAATCATCGACAACTGCAAAGCGCAGCTTGCCGCTCTTCTTCCCTGTGTTGACACACTTTGCTTTTAACCGAAAGGATATTTTAGAATGGAAATTATAAAAAGTATTTCTGAAAGCACACTGAATATAGCCCTTCAGGGAAGACTCGACGCAAATACGGCTCCCGAGCTCGAGGGAGTTCTTATTTCTTCTCTTTCCGGAATCACAGGGCTGGTCTTCGATTTTTCGGAGCTTGAATACATCTCCTCAGCGGGTCTCCGTATTCTTCTGATAGCGCAGAAAAAAATGAACACTCAGGGCACAATGAAGCTCCGCGGTGTCTGTCCCGCAATCAAAGAAATCCTTGACATCACCGGTTTTTCGGATATTCTTACTATAGAATAAACAGGGGCCGCGCAAAAAACACCGGCGTCCGGGACTATTCCCGGGCGCCGGTGTTTTGCCGCGTTTTCATCGGCAGTCACTTTTCTTACACTTATTTACCGCAGTCGGACGTTTTTTCCGCATCTTCATCACCGTCGAAAAGAATACCGGGGCCGAAGGGGGCAAAAGCCGTCATGATATAGGGATTTACGATGGCATCGTCATGCTCCCATGCGAATTTCCAGATTTTTTTCCAGGCGAACCTGACGTCCTTCATTACGTCGGGCCCCATAATATTGTGCATCTGAAGAGGATCCTTTTCCAGATCGTAGAACTCATCGAAATCAAACGCGTTGAAAACATATTTGAAGCGACGGTTTCTGTAAGAACGCTGGATGCCGTAAACCTCGTTTCCGTTAGTCTGAGAATATACCTCGTCCGGCCAGTCCTTCGGCTTCTCACCGCGGAGGAAAGGAACGAGTGAGCGCCCCGCGGTCGGGACCCGCGGCTTCACACCGCAAAGCTCGAGGATTGTCGGGGCATAATCGGCCATGGATATGAGCGAGTCCTCTATTCTGCCGGGATTTACGATATCGGTCCCCGCAATAAGCGAACAGATTCTGTAGGCTTCGTCAAAGCACGGAAGCCCCTTGGCCCACAGGCCGTGGGCGCCCGCATAATCGCCGTGGTCGGAAAGATACATAATTACGGTATCCTTCAGCAGATTTCTGTCCTCAAGGGCATCCACAAGTTTTCCGAACAGAGCGTCCTCGTAGGTGCAGAACGCAAGGAAGCGCCTGAGGCTCTCCCTGTGCTCTTCCCTTGTCAGCTGGCTGTAAGCCATTTTGGTCCGTCTGTAAAGCGCGGGCTTATCCGAAAGGTCGTCGTCAAAGTTCGGCGGCAGCTCTACGGGAAAATCCTTATACATATCAAGATATTCCCGAGGAGGAGTATAAGGATCGTGCGGGCCCGTGGGGCTGCAGAAAATGAAGAAGGGCTTGTCATCCGGCAGGCCGTTTCTTATAAACGATGCCGTTGCCTCCGTCATCGCTCCGTCGTTGTAGGGATTGTCCTTTACACCGTACTGGGTATATCTCGGATAACCCGGACGGATACACTGCGCTTCGCCCCTGATGTCGCCGCTTGTGTCTGTCGGGCGGGCATGCCTTCTGTAATCGTCGAATTTTGACTTGTCGTAGCGGCCGTCGCTCTCCGGTTTCGCGGAGAAATAGTGCCGCCATTCGCTGTTATCGGGATTATTCATGTGCTGTCCGTACTGCTTTTTATGGAATATCTCCTCAAAGCCGTAATCAGACGGTCTTTTTTCGTCGCTGACATGCCACTTGCCGGAAAAATAGGTATTGTATCCCGCTTCCTTCAGATCCTCAGCGAAAATCCGGGTTCCCTCATTCATACCCCTGGACAGGCAGTTTGAAACATTTACGTTATTCCACACTCCGTGCTGACTGGGATAAAGGCCGGAGAAGAATGTTGCCCTGCTCGGGCAGCAGTGCGGCGAAGGACAGAAAGCATTGGTAAAAGAAACGCCCGACTTAAAAACTCTTTCGATATTCGGCGTAATAGCCTTGAGATAAGGCGGCATGGTCATGACCGGCTGATGATCGGTCATAAATACAAGAATGTTTTTCATTTTTTACCTGTCGGTCTTCTCAGAGATCAATTTCTATTTCCACGGGACAGTGATCGGAGCCCATGATTTCATCGTGTATCTCGGCTTTGTCAACACGGTTCATTATCCCGGATGAAACAAGGAAATAGTCTATTCTCCACCCCGTGTTCCTCTCTCTGGACCTGAAACGGTAAGACCACCACGAATATCTGTCGCGCGCATCGGGATGAAGCTCGCGGAACGTGTCCGAAAAGCCTGCGGCAAGGAGCTCCGTCATTTTACCGCGTTCCTCGTCCGTAAAGCCCGCGCTGCGGTGATTGGTCTGGGGATTTTTCAGATCGATTTCCCTGTGTGCGACGTTCATATCTCCGCAGACGATTACCGGCTTCTTCTCATTAAGAGCACAAAGATAACCGCGGAAATCGTCCTCCCAGCGCTGTCTGTACTCAAGTCTCTCAAGGTTTTCCTTGGAATTCGGGGTATACACGGTTACCATGAAGAAATCCGGATACTCCAGAGTGATAACGCGTCCCTCGTGATCGTGCTCATCTATACCGATTCCGTAAAAGACATTCAGAGCTTCCTTTTTTGCGAAAATTGCCGTTCCGCTGTAACCCTTCCTGTCCGCATAATTCCAATACTGAGTGTAACCCGGAAGAATCAGCTCAGCCTGTCCCTCCTGAAGCTTTGTTTCCTGAAGGCAGAAAAAGTCCGCGTCCATTAGTCCGAAAACCTCATAAAAATTCTTTCCCAGAACGGCCCTGAGGCCGTTTACGTTCCATGATACGGCTTTCACGATGTTTCCTTTCGTCACCCGTTCTCTCGCGGGTTGTTCTTTTTATAAATTATATCATAGGTCGCGCAAAAAGTCCAGCACGATTCTTTTTTTCTCAAATCAAGTTTGCAGTGTTACAACCACTGTTAGACCGGAAAGAGTGTTTTTTATTGACTTTTGGGGCAAAAAGGATTATAATAGTATATTAACTAATATATAAGTCATTCCGTCCGACGGATGTTTCAGGCAGCATGACAAAAAAGACATTTATTATAATCGGAGCAGTTATGAAGTCGAAAAAGAATTCAGCGGAAATTGTAGCGGTTATACTCGGAATAATGGCGGCGCTTGTTGTGCTGTGCATTGTCCTCTTCGGATGTATGTTTGCGTCCGTAATAAGAAACGGCGATGAATCCGGCACCTTAACCGATGCTTTCGGAAATACCGGAAGCATCACGGAAAGTCCCCTCCTGCCTGAAGATACGACGTCGTGCGAAACATCCGGTTCCGATGTCTCATCCGTGCCGGATTCGTCATACACGGACACGGACTCATCGGCGTCATCGGCAGACAAAACGGAGCCCGAAACATCATCGATGCCGACATATAAGCCCGAAGACACCTCCGACGCAGGTTCGGACGCCGTAACCGATGCTGACACAGAAGCTGATACAACAGGCTTTACGGACGGCACCGAGGACTTCACCGAAACCTCCGATGCGGCAGACCCCGATATATCGGATTCCGATGAAACCGTCTCAGTTCCCGAAACCGAGGATCTTTCAGAGACAACAGACAGACCCGATACCGGAAAGACTCCTGAAACGACAAAGACTCCCGTTACCACTAAAACTCCCGAGACGACGAGGACTCCCGTTACCACCAAGACTCCCGAGACGACGAGGACTCCCGTTACCACTAAAATTCCCGATACTACAAGAACTCCCGTTACTACTAAAAGCCCGGAAACAACAAAGACTCCCGTTACCACTAAAACTCCCGAGACGACGAGGACTCCCGTTACCACTAAAACCCCGGAAACAACAAAAACTCCCGTTACCACTAAGACTCCCGAAACTACAAGAACTCCCGTTACCACTAAGACTCCCGAAACGACGAGAACTCCCGTTACCACCAAGACTCCGGAAACGACGAAAACTCCGGAGACCACCGGCTGCAGCCACAGCTTCTATCAGGTCAGTTATTCGGCTGCCACCTGCTCTTCTCCTGCAGTTTCAGAGTACAGATGCTCGAAATGCGGTATTACAGAGCCCAGGATTGAAGCTCCTGCCAACGATTATCACAATTATTGTCAGACCGATTACAAGGATTCCGACTGCAAGAATCCCGGAAGCATTACATATACCTGCTCTTACTGCGGAAAATCCTATTCCGAGGAAATCCCGAAGCGCGAACACTGGTACGGAATAACCAGAACCCAATACCCGACCTGCACGTCCGACGGCCTTGAGGAGAAGCTCTGCTACTACTGTTGGGAATGCGGCGAAAGCAAGGTCCTTCCGGCGCTCGGCCACGATTACCAGGTTGTGCCCAAGACCGTAACCGACTGCACGACCAAAAACAACGTCACTTACAGATGCAGCCGCTGCGAAAGAACCTATACCGTCACCGGAGAAGCCGGCACGCACAGCTTTGTATTAGTCGGAACTACGGCTCCGACCGAAACCCGAGGCGGATACGATCTCTACAAATGCTCCGAATGCGATGCCACCGAAAAACGCAACCGCATTCCCGCGACCGGCGACCCCAGGAACTATCTCGGCTACTGCACAATGATCGACTACACGTCAAAGGCCATGCCGAGCGAAAAATACGGCTCCGTGACCGAATTTCTGATAGAGAATCCCGGGAAGTACTACTACGGAGACAAGGCTACGGTTTACGCCGTAAAGGACCTCGACGGCGAATACTCGCTGTTATCCTCACACGTAATATACGAGTATTACCGCTCTCTCTTCTACGGCTCAAGCAACGGCAGCTACCATATCTCTCTGGATCCGATGCCGAGCAAATCCGGCAACAGCATAATAGGCTACAACATCAATCCCGAGGCACGCATCGTCGATATGCTCGCATGGGCGGACAAAACCGTGGCGGAGCTCGGAATTACAACGTCGACGCGGGTGTACGACGCGATTGACATGATTAACACCTACATAGACAACTATATGGTATATACCTACGGACAGCATGCGTTCCACGTCGGCATGGAAAAGGGACAGGGCGTCTGCATGGTATATTCGGCCATGTTCCAGCTGCTCTGTCAGAAGTGCGGAATCGAATGCTATTATGTTCCCGACGATCCGCACAATCACGCGTACAATTATATCGTAACTCCGGAAGGCGACAGACTCTGGATCGACCCCACATGGAACGATGCCACGATAAACGGTCTCGAGCCCGATGTATACTACAAGGACAATCCGGAGTCTCTTGCGGACCATTACCACAGATATTTCCTGCTTGAGTGGGAAGAATTCGAACAAAGACACGGATATTCCCACAGGACATCTCCGTTTCCTGCAAACTGAAATGCCCGATATGGCGCGGACCGGGAAGCAATCCCGGTCCCGCTCACCGGGCATTTCTGAATTTATTCCCCGATTATGCATTTATTCCGCTCTTAAAAGTCAAAAATATTTCAAAAATGCCCCGCCGGAGCAATAAAACAGTTGACAAATGAATAATTTAATTATATAATTATTTATCTATTCCTGTTTTCCCGAAATCATTTTCGGGTTCCGATATTGTTTTTATCATATTTTTATATTTCGGAGGAAATCCAAAATGAAAAAAGTCGTTTCCCTCGCACTTGCCCTCTGCATGGTAGTCGCAAGCGTTTTCGCTTTCGCTTCCTGCGGAAAGAAAACCAGCTACACCGTCGGCATCTGCCAGCTCGTTGAGCACCCCGCTCTCGATGCCGCCACCAAGGGCTTCAAGGATGCTCTTGTCAAGGCTCTCGGCGAAGAGAACGTTACCTTCAACGAAGCCAACGCTCAGGGTGATTCCAACACATGCGCTACCATCGTCAACGATTTCGTAAACAAGCACGTTGACCTCATCATGGCAAACGCCACCCCCGCTCTCCAGGCTGCCGCAAACGCCACCACCACCATTCCGATCCTCGGAACCTCCGTTACCGACTACGCCACCGCCCTTTCTCTTAAGGACTTCAACGGCACCGTAGGCGGAAACATTTCCGGCACCTCCGACCTTGCTCCTCTTGACAAGCAGGCCGAAATGATCAAGGAACTCTATCCCGACTGCAAGAAGGTCGGCCTTCTCTACTGCTCCGCAGAGGCTAACTCCCTCTTCCAGGTCAATGCCGTTGCCGAAGCTCTTACCAAGCTCGGCATCGAATCCGTAAAGTTCTCCTTTGCCGACTCCAACGATATCGCCGCTGTTGCCGCCGCTGCCGCTGCCGGATCCGACGTTGTATACATTCCCACCGACAACACCGCCGCCAACTGCACCGAGGCTGTTTACGGAGCCATCTACGGCGCAGGTCTGAAGACCCCCGTAGTCGCCGGCGAAGAAGGCATCTGCAAGGGCTGCGGTCTCGCTACCCTCTCCATCGACTACTACGACCTCGGCTATGCCACCGGTGAGATGGCTGCCAAGATCCTCAAGGGCGAAGCCAAGATCGGCGAAACTGCCATCGCTTACGCTCCTCAGGTACAGAAGAAGTACAATAAGGCCGTTGCCGAGCTTCTCGGAAAGACCATGCCCGAAGGCTACACCGCTATCGACTGATTTTTGATTAATTAAGCTGAAAGGTCCAACGGCGGACCTAAACAAACTGGACAAAAGGTATTAAAAATGGGTATTCTTAATTGGGTGATGTCACTCCCGGGCGCTGTATGTCAGGGACTTATCTGGGGCATCATGGCTATTGGTGTATATATCACGTTCAGAATTCTGGATGTGGCCGATCTGTCTGTCGACGGATCTTTTGCAACCGGTGCCGTTGTGTGCGCCATTCTCGTAATAAACGGTGTCCCCGTTTATATCGGCATGATTGCCGGCACTGTCGCCGGAATGCTCGCGGGTCTCCTCACCGGATTACTCCATACCTTTATGGGGATACCGGCCATTCTGGCCGGTATCCTGACCCAGCTTATGCTTTACTCTATCAACCTCAAAATTCTGGGTCAGGCAAACAGAGGTCTCTCCGGCAGAACCTACGACCTCATCGTATCCGGACTTCAGGAAAAGTGGAAGGCGATTCTGATTCTCGTCGGCTTCACACTCGTCATCATCGGCGTTCTCTACTGGTTCTTCGGAACCGAACTCGGTATCTCGCTCAGATCCACCGGTAACAACATCAGGATGAGCCGCGCTCAGGGTATCAACACAAGCGTGACCACCGTTATCGGTCTCGTGCTCTCCAACGGCATCGTGGCTCTTTCGGGAGCCCTTCTCGCCCAGTATCAGGGCTTTGCCGATATCAGCATGGGACGCGGAGCCATCGTCATCGGCCTTGCTGCAGTAGTCGTAGGCGAGGCTGTCTCATCAAAGATCGGCTCGAACTTCATAATCCGCCTTTCCGGAGTTATGGTCGGCGCCATCATTTACTTCATCGTATATCAGACCGTTATTTTCCTCGGCCTCGACTCCGACCTGCTCAAGATGCTCTCGGCTGTCGTAGTTGCCGTATTCCTCGGTATTCCTTATATCAAAAAGACCTATTTCTCCAAAAAAATCAAAAAGTCCGGAGGTAAGAAGTAATGCTTGAAGTCAAGAATCTCAAGAAAACCTTCAGTCCCGGAACCGTTGACGAAAAGCGTGCCATCAATGATCTCTCACTGA
>JAKSPQ010000070.1 GCA_024404665.1 Clostridia bacterium | reverse complement strand
TACCACACCGCCGCACTCATTGTAAAGCGGCTTTCGCGGCATAAACCGCCGATTTATTGTAACTCTATTTGAAAAGTGTCCAATTTGCTATTGCATTTTAGAAATAATTCATTGCTATATTAAATGGGTTTTTTACTAAATATTTTTGAAATTGTGATAGTTCAATATATTCCATCTTTCTTCCATACTCTCTTATTTCGAAAGAATTTAATGAAGAATCAAAACTGGAGTTAATTTTTAGAATTAGTTCTACAGGATTAGATAAGTTTGCTTCTTTTCCATTTTCATCCAAAAAATAGATTCCATCATCAAATTTTATTTTTACTTCTAAATCCGAACAACTAATCGACGTGATTTTTGTGTCATGAAAACCATAATTACTCAATTTAATAAATATATTTTCCATAGTACCATTTCCTAACTAGTAAGGGATTCCAATTTGCAGCAATTGCTCCTAAGGCGCTAATTCCCGTTGCCGCAAGAGCACCGCTGGCCGTCTTCCATTCGTTTTATGCTTTCAGCACTTCATCGTAGGTGACGAGCGTGACGTTGCCGAGTTCGGCGGCTTTGGCGGTACAGCCTTTAGTGAAGCCGGACTTTGCAAAGAGATAGAAATGCTTGTCCTTGTAGCTGAACATATTACTGCGCTCGATGAGCGTTTCTAACACACCGAGATCAACTTTTTCGTTCGTCCACTTGCATTCCGCGAAGAGGGCGGCATTTTTGTCTGTGCCCATAATATCGATATCTTCTTGTGACTTGCTTTTCGCATTCGTACCCCACCAGCGTCCGAGGTCACGGAAATCGACGGGGGATTTGCCGCCCAGAAGCTGCTTCCAAAGATACTGCGTGCAGATATCCTCGAACACGCCGCCCATATAAGATGACAGCTCCGGCTCAATGCGTTTGTACGCAAGATCGGCGGCACCGCGGGCGATAACCGAAGTGTTTTCGGGAACGAAACGATACCAAAAGCGGAACATATTATCCGAGATGGAATAGATGGACTTCTTGGAGCTCTTTTCGCCGTAGGGAGATTCCTTCTGAATGATACCGAGGGTAATAAGATTTTTTATATAGGTGGAAACGGTGTTAGTTTCTTCGCCGACCTTGGAGCAAATCTCGGACATCCGGGAGGAACCGGTGGCAATCGCCGTGATGATTGCCGTATAGATTGCCGGCTCACGGACTTCCTGCTTGAGCAGATTGACCGGCTCCTCGAAAATGGCACTGGCCGGATTCAAAAATGTGTTTTTCACATTGTCGGCAACGCTCATTTTGTCGCTGACTTGGAGCAGGTACTGAGGTGTGCCGCCGAACATTCCATAGAGAAGTGCTTTGTCTTCGCCCCCAAACTTGCCGAACAGACGGCAGGTCTCGTCAAACGTGAACGGCAGCAATTTCAGTTGTGCGGTGCGTCTGCCGTAGAGCGGTGCTTTATAGGCGAGAACGTAATCCTCCATATACGACATCGACGAGCCGCAGAGAATCAGCATCATCTTCGACGTATCTTTATATTTGTCGATCAGAAGCTGCAAGGTCGAAGCAAGACTTTTGGATCCACGGGCGACGTAAGGGTATTCGTCGATTGCAAGAATGACCCGTTCCTTTTCGGAAAGACGGAAAACATATTCGAGCGCTGCCTGATAGGAAGCAAAGGATGTTTCTGCCTCAATACCGCCGACGTACTCGATAATGCTTTTTGAAAAGTTTTCGAGATTCTGTTTGGCGTTGCTTTCGACGCCCATAAAATATATTGCATTTTTCTTGCCGATGAACACGTTGATCAGAGCCGTCTTGCCGACACGGCGGCGACCGTAAATGACGACAAATTCAAATCGGTCGGATTGATAAAGATTATTCAGCGTTTTCAGTTCGGTTTCTCTGCCAATAAACATTACAGTACCTCCGTTTTAGGTTGACACAATTATAGCATACCTTTTTAATAAAGTCAAGCATGATTCGGCAAATCGTGTTTGACTTTTTTGGAGAACTTAGTAATTGCAGGTTTTAGAAAGCGGACTGCGTCCCAAAATTGACACCGGGTACCGCGCAGACGTACGGGTACACGTTAATCAATTTATTATGCGCAGTCCAAATCCCTGCTTTTGAACTGTGGCTGATATTTTATCAATCTACTGCAAATCATCCCCCTTTTTTCTTGATTTTTGTTGCTGTTTTTGATATAATATTATGATATAAAAGCAAAAGGGTCGTATTCGCATTGACCCCGAATCCGTTTGTTTTTTGGTATTCATTCATAATTATCCGAGGTGTAAAACATGAAAAAAAGAATAATCAAAATCGTTATTCTGGCAGTTGTTCTCGCAGTGCTGATTTCTGTCGGCTTCTTCTCCGAAACATTTACGGAAATCGGAGAAATCCTAGACGGCGCGCACTTTAATCCCGCGTCCGTTCTGCATCTGCTCATTATGATCTGCGTGGTTATCGTTATAAAGGATCTGATTGTATTCGTCCTCAGTCTGATCAAAACCAAATCACACAGAATCAATACGGTACTGACAATCGCCGCCAGTGCGCTGCACTACATCGCTGCCATAATAATGGTATGCTGGGGTCTCACCATACTCGGCGTCGACGTTACGACCATCGTTGCTTCCGTAGGTATCCTGGCTCTTATCATCGGCTTCGGCGCGGAGAGCCTCATCGGCGACATAGTCACCGGTTTTTTCATGCTCTTCGAAAACCAGTATAACGTTGGCGATTACGTTGAAGTCAACGGCTTCAGAGGACGCGTTGTAAACATCGGCATCCGCACGACCTCGCTCGAGGATACCGGCGGAAACATCAAAATCGTAAACAACTCCAACATGACAGACATAATCAACCGTTCGAACCGTGCGTCGAAGTCTGTTTCCGTCGTGGGAATCCCCTATGAGACGGATATCGAGGAGCTCGAAAAGAAGCTGCCCGCGCTCATGGAGGAAATCTTTGAAAAGCACAGGGATATTATGATCGACTGCCCCGTTTATCTCGGCGTCGAATCTCTGGACGATTCCGCCGTCATGCTCAAATTTGTCGTAAACGTAAACGATAAGAACATCTACACGGGCAACAGAATTCTCAATCACGATATCTGGATCGGTCTGCGCAAGCTCGGCATTGAGGTTCCTTTCCCGCAGATTGACGTCCACAGCAAATAAGAGGATACAGCGTTGGCTGACAATAAGAACAATAACATAGGCAAGGTCGATTCGAAGGAGATTTCTCCGCTCCCGGAGGAATACGCTCTCACCGATGAGATAAACCCGCCGGCTCCGGAATTCGGCAATACTCCGGAAGCGGGTCCTCTGCCTCCCGAATTCGAAGCCAAGGGCACCTTTGCCCGCGGCGAGGGAAGAGGAGGAACGGGCGCCTTCAAAAAGCTGCAGAAGCAGATGACCATGATCGGAATGGTTGCCGGGGTAATAGGACTCTCGCTGACCGGGACCATGTTTGCCGGACTTCACGATATCATTCCGATACTTCCGGATGAATCGGACAAGGACGGTCATACAACGCTTACTCAGTCTCCCGATGAGTCCGATCCGGTTATACCCGGAGAAACCGATCTGACAACCTCCCCCGATTTGACAACTTCACCCGATGAATCGACCGGGGAACGGGACATTTCGGATTACGGCATGATGATTCCGTTTATAAGAGAGATCTTTCAGTACTACAGCTTTGAGAATTATCTTATGCTGAGAAAATGTATGGAAGAGTATGACGGTCTTCTTTTGGCAACGGAGAAAACCGTCTTGTATTACGATGATTACGACGGTGCCGAGCCCCTGAGCTTTGAGCCGAAAGCCTCATGCTCGATGATAATCGAATACGGAACCGGGGATTACAATCCGTTTAACAGAAGCTATCACGCGCCTGTCTGGTTTGTTTTCGCCATACCCAGAAGCTATACGGGCATCGAGAGCCGGAATTATGACAGGGTCATGTATATCGACAGTCGGGCAATTACCATCCTGGAAATCGGCATCGGCGACGGAATCAATTCCGATGTTTCCTATTTGTTTGAAATGTATACGGACGGTCATTCGGGTGCCGACGGCGAGCTTACGGTACGTATTCCGACTATGACCGAGGGAGTGCTGTCGGGAGGCTTCTTTACCGGAACGGTAAATAAATATTTCTGCCCGGATTCGCTGGACGTGACTTCTCCTTCCGGATATATTCCGGATATAATCAGAGAGGGTTATGACCAGAAAGCGGTTTATCATCTTGACGGAACCGGAAGACTTGATATCGGAAATCTTCCCGGTCTGGCCGTAAGCGACAACATGTCGATGTACGAGGCTTTTACAACGGAGAGCGTGCATTTCGGTTATTATTATGACAAATCCCGTAACGAAATAACCGTAAGAAGCGAGATGCTTAATCTGAAAGACGGGGAATCGGGTTACGGCTGTCTTCCGCATGCTGTAAAAGACGGAAGGACTGATGTGATTTTTGACATATCGGTTCTTACGGAGCTTCTGTATTAATCTTCCGACATTGAATTATTAATAAACAAAAATCCCGTACAGGCGGGGCGCAAGGGTGCCCATGACCTGTACGGGATTATTTATATCGAGCTGCCTGACACCGACTGCCTGAAGCTGTTCATCGGCGCGTGGCATGATGTAACCGGGTATGAATCGGATCAGAGCTCGAGGCCTGCGATGATTTCCTTGAGCTTATCCGCGGAATTCTGAAGCTTGGCCATCTCGTCATCGGTGAGAACGCTTATGATCTTGCCGCGGACGCCGTTTTCATCGACGATGGTGAGCACGCTCATGCACACATCGCTGATTCCGTATTCGCCGTTGAACATTGTGGAGATTGTGATCGATGTTCCCGCTCCGTTCTGAATAGCCTTTATGATGTGGCAGACGGAGAAGGCCACCGCGAAGCAGGTCGCGCCCTTTGCCTGAATAACGACGGCGCCGGACTCTCTGATTCTGTGCTCGAGCTCCTCATAGTTGCCGTTGAAGGCGATGTTGTCATTGTGAGGAATTCTGGATGTGTAAATATCAATCGGCGTGTTGGAAATATTGGCGAGAGACCACGGAATAAAGGACGAGTCTCCGTGTTCGCCGTAAACGTGCGCATGGACGTTCTTCGGGCTGATATCGAGATCCTTAGCCAGCTCAACCTGCAGCCTTGCTGTATCAAGAACGGTTCCGGAACCGATGATGTGGTTCTCGGGCACGCCGGAGATCTTGTGGAACGCATAAGTCATTATATCAACCGGATTGGCTACCATGATATAAATTGCGTCAGGGCAGTACTTAACGATGTTGGGCGTGATTGATTTAAGAATGTTTACGTTTGCCTGAGCAAGCTCGAGTCTTGACTGTCCGGGCTTTCTTGCGAGACCGGAGGTGATGATGACCATGGAGGAACCGACGGCATCGGGATAATCGCCCGCGGATACCATTGTGGGATTTGAGAATCCGGTGCCCTGGAAAATATCCGTCGCTTCGCCGAAGGCCTTCTGTTTATTGATATCGATGAGGACAATCTCGGTTGCGAGGCTCATTGC
This sequence comes from Clostridia bacterium, assembly GCA_024404665.1. Taxonomy (GTDB): domain Bacteria; phylum Bacillota; class Clostridia; order Oscillospirales; family CAG-272; genus CAG-390. The sequence continues at coordinate 5,969 of JAKSPQ010000070.1, read as the reverse complement.
CACAATATCGTTGGCGATGGCGGAGCCTACGCTTCCGGCACCTATTATCGTTATTTTGCTTCCCATATGAAACTCCTGAAAATCGCGGCGTATTACGTCACTTTATTATCGGTACGAAAAAGACATGGACTTAAAAACTGAATTTTCGGAATGTATAATACTTCAAATCCGAGCAAACCCAAACGTACCACATTCTATATTATACCACCAAATTGAATTTTTGTCAACCTAAACAGAGCAAAAAAATGATTTAGGGAAGAGATTGCACGGCCGTAATGTCCGAATGCGCATTTGCTCCGGGACACTGCTGCGTCCGGCTCCGAAAAATCGCTCGCGACGGGGCGGAGCGCAAGGCTGCGCGGCTGCTTCCGCTTTGGGAGCAGCCTGTGACGAAGACTGAGATTGCGCTACAAAACACTTGATTTTTACGCGTTTTTTTGGTATAATATATGATGGTTTTTTTCGTGCCTGCGATGTGTTCGGCTTTCGTTAAGCGAAAGCCTGCGATTGCGCTTAACGGGAAAGCCTCGGCGCGGCGTACGGGACGGCAGTTCCGCCCGGAAGTGCGATGCGGCCGGTTGAATTCTGAAATTTTAAATGTGATAATAAGGAGAACGGAATGAACCCGAACTTTGATTTCACCTTCGTGGACAGCGTACTCGGCAAATATCCGCGAAACGAACATTCCACCATCGCCATCCTTCAGGACATTCAGGAGCATTACCATTATCTGCCCGAGGAGATTTTTTCACACGTTGCGGCCGCCATTCACGTCGGCGAAGCAAGACTCTACGGAGTTGCGACCTTCTATGAAAATTTCTCGCTTGAACCCAAGGGCAAGTACGTAATCCGCTGCTGCGACGGAACCGCCTGCCACGTCAGAGGTTCCCAGCCCATTCTTTCCAAGCTCAGAGCGGAGCTCGGCCTCAGCGAAACCAAAAAGACAACGGATGATCTCAGCTTTACCATTGAGACCGTTTCCTGTCTCGGCGCCTGCGGACTGGCTCCGGTAATTATGGTAAACGGAAAAACATATCCCGCCATGACCCCCGAGAAGGCATTGAATCTTCTTAAGGAGCTCAGGGAGGAACTTAAAAAGGAGGCCGAAAATGCTTAAGCTCAATTCACGCGAAGAACTTGCGGCTCTCCGCGAGGTATGCAAAAAATCCTTTGCTCTCGAAACCAAAAAGGTGCTGGTCTGCGGCGGAACCGGCTGTGTAGCCGGCGGTTCGCTACAGATTCTTGCCAGAATCAAGGAACTCCTTGACGAACATAATATTCCCGTCGAGGCCGATCTCGCCGATGAACCCCACGGCGAAGTCGTCGGCCTTAAGAAGAGCGGCTGCCACGGCTTCTGCGAAATGGGACCGCTGGTCCGCATCGAGCCTCAGGGCTGGCTTTACACCAAGGTAAAGCTTGAGGACTGCGAGGAAATCGTAGCAAGAACCGTTATCTGCGGCGAATTCATCGACCGTCTCGGATACAGACAGAACGGCGAGCTTTATAAGAAGCAGGCGGAAATCCCCTTCTATGAGAAGCAGACCCGTGTCGTTCTCGAGTCCTGCGGACACATCAACGCGGGTTCTCTCCGCGAATATCTTGCCGTGGGCGGTTATACCGCGCTGGAAAAGTGCCGGTTTGAGCTTGAACCTGCCGACATTATCAAGACGGTTTCGGATTCGAACCTCAGAGGCAGAGGAGGCGGAGGCTTCCTGACCGGTAAGAAGTGGGCTTCCTGCGCAAGGCAGAAGGAAACTCCCAAGTACATCGTATGCAACGGCGACGAGGGCGACCCCGGTGCCTTCATGGACCGCTCCGTAATGGAGGGCGACCCCCACAAGATGCTCGAGGGTATGATCATCGCCGGCATCGCCATCGGCTCGACCGAGGGCTACATCTACGTCCGTGCCGAATATCCCCTTGCCGTGGAAAGACTTAAGATCGCCATTTCCGAGGCCGAAGAATTCGGCATTCTCGGCGACAACATCCTGGGCACCGGCTTCAGCTTCCATATGTACATCAACCGCGGCGCCGGCGCGTTCGTTTGCGGCGAGGGCTCCGCTCTGACCGCCTCCATCGAGGGTAAGCGCGGTATGCCCCGTGTAAAGCCGCCCCGCACCGTCGAGCACGGCCTGTTTGACAAGCCCACCAACCTCAACAACGTTGAGACATACGCCAACATCGCTCAGATCATAAACAAGGGAGCCGACTGGTACAAGACCATGGGGCCCGAAAACAGCCCCGGAACCAAGGCCTTTGCCCTTACCGGTAAGATCAAGAACACCGGCCTCATCGAGGTTCCCATGGGAACCACCCTCCGCGAGGTTATTTTCGACATCGGCGGCGGCATGAGAGACGGCATGAAATTCAAGGCCGTTCAGATCGGAGGACCCTCCGGCGGCTGCCTTACCGAGAAGGACCTTGATATTCCGCTCGATTTCGATTCTCTCCAGAAGGCCGGCGCGATGATCGGATCCGGCGGACTTGTCGTAATGGACGATAAGACCTGCATGGTTGAGGTTGCGCGCTTCTTCATGAACTTTACGCAGAACGAATCCTGCGGAAAGTGCGTTCCCTGCCGCGAGGGCACCAAGCGCATGCTTGAAATCCTTACCAGAATTACCGAGGGCAACGGACAGGACGGCGACATTGAGATGCTCGAGGAGCTTGCCGACACTATTTCCCACACCGCTCTCTGCGGACTCGGAAAGACCGCCGCGTCTCCCGTTGTTTCGACGATAAAGAATTTCCGTTCCGAGTACGAGGCTCATATTTACGAAAAGCGCTGCCCTGCCGGAGAATGCTCCAAGCTTAAGCGCTTTGTAATCGATCCCGACAAGTGCAAGGGCTGCTCCAAGTGCGCCCGCAACTGCCCGGTCAAGGCTATCGACGGCGTAATCAAGTCACCGTTTGTTATTGACCAAACCAAATGTATCAAGTGCGGCGCCTGCAAGACCAACTGCTCGTTCGGTGCCGTAAAAGAGGAGGCCTGAGAAATGCAGATCGCAAATATGATGGAAGTTGACGGCATTCCCGTTAAAATCGAGGGAGAGCGAAATCTCCTTGAGGTAATCAGCAAGACAGGAATAAAGCTGCCCGTTTTCTGCTACCATTCCGACCTGTCCATTTACGGTGCCTGCCGTATGTGCATGGTTGAGGACGAGCGCGGAAGAATGATGGCCGCCTGCTCCACCGTTCCCATGGAGGGAATGAAGATAAAGACTAACACCGGCAAGCTTCGCCAGTATCGCAGAAATATTCTCGAGCTTCTTCTAGCAAGCCACTGCCGCGACTGCACAACCTGCGAAAAGAGCGGAAAGTGCTCTCTCCAGGAACTTGCCGCACAGGTCGGTATCTCCACCATCCGTTTCCCGAACGATAAGGAAGCCCCCGTTAAGGACGAGTCCTCTCCCGCTATTGTCAGAGATGCCTCCAAGTGCATTCTCTGCGGCGACTGCGTCAGAGAGTGCAACGAGATCCAGCACGTGGGCGCCATCGACTTTGCCCACAGAGGCTCCAAGGCCGTCATCAGCACCGCCTTCGGCAAGCCCCTCATAGAGACTGTCTGCGTACACGGCGGACAGTGCGCCGCTCATTGCCCGACAGGCGCCATCGTCGTGCGCAACGATACGGCGAAGGTCTGGAAGGCCCTTGACAGAAAGGATACCTTTGTAACCTGCGAAATCGCTCCTGCGGTACGTGTCGGCATCGGCAAAGAGCTCGGACTCGGCGACGGCGAAAACGCCATGGGACGCATCATTGCGGCGCTCCATCGCATGGGCTTTGACAAGGTCTTTGATACCGCCACAGGCGCGGACCTTACGGTCATCGAGGAGACAAACGAGTTTGTCAACAGACTTGAAAACGGCGGAAAGCTGCCGCTGTTCACCTCCTGCTGCCCCGCCTGGGTACAGCTGGTAGAGAAGAAGTACCCCGAATTCCTTCCCAACGTATCGACCTGCCGCTCTCCCATGAGCATGTTCTCGGCCGTTATCAAGGAGTATTACAAGGATAAGCTCCCTGAGGGCAAGACCAGGCATTATCACGTGGCCTTCATGCCCTGCACCGGCAAGAAATTCGAAGCAAAGCGCGACGAATTCAAGGATGAAAACGGCGTAAATGTTACCGATGACGTAATCACCACCCAGGAGCTCATCGGCATGATCAAGCGTTCCGGCATCATGTTCGGCGAGCTTGAGCCCGAGGCCGTCGATCTGCCCTTCGGAACGATGTCCGGCGCCGGCGTTATCTTCGGTGTAACCGGAGGAGTTACCGAGGCTGTTCTTCGCAAGGTTTCCGGAGCCGCCTCCAGAACCGAGCTTGCTCAGATCGAGTACACCGGTGTTCGCGGTATGGATGACGTTAAGGAAGCCGTTATTCCTTACGGCGACAGAAACGTCCGCATTGCCGTCGTCAGCGGTCTTGCGAACGCCCGCACCATTCTCAGAGGAATCAAGAGCGGCGAGATGCATTATGACCTCGTTGAGGTTATGGCGTGCCCCGGAGGCTGCATCAGCGGCGCCGGTCAGCCGTACATCTCTCACAGACACCGGGAGAAGCGCGGCGAGAGCCTCTATCGCTCCGACAGAGCCAGCACCATCAAGACTTCTCAGGACAATCCGCTTGTAAATGAGCTTTACAGCGGCGTGATTGCCGGAAGAGAGCACGAGCTGCTTCACGTGGACTACATTAAGAAATAAACACAAAAAACCGGCAGGCCTTGCGACCTGTCGGCTTTTTGCAGTTAATACAATGTAATAAACGTTTTTTCAAAAAAACTATTGACCATTCGCCGATAAATGATATAATAATAGAGACGACAGAGGAAAGAGACAGCGGACCGGCAGGACAAAGCCTGAGTCGGAAAAACGCCTGTAAAAGAGAAGAGAGGAACCCGAAATGTGGATAGCAATCACTGTCGGCGCGCTTGTCGCCGCAGCACTCACCGTCGCTGCCGTGGAATATTTCATGGCGTTTTACAATCCGAATAAAAAGGACGTGACCTATGACGTATTGTCCGGACCGGATTACGACATATTCCACGACGATATGATAAAGCTGATCGACGATGTCGTCGACATTCCGTACGAAACGGTTGAGATCCGCGCCTTTGACGGAAAGCGCCTTTTCGCGCGCTTTTACGCAGGCAACGACGGCGCCCCGTTCCATCTTGAGTGCCACGGATACAAGGGCAACGGCATCAGGGATTTCAGCGGAGGTATGCAGCTGGCGCTCGAAAAAGGGGACAACATTCTTCTCATCGATCACAGAGCTCACGGACGTTCTGAGGGACATACGATTTCCTTCGGCATTCTGGAGCGCAGAGATGTCCTTCTTTGGACGGACTATCTGATCCGTCGCTTTGGCGGGGATATCAAAATCTATCTCGAGGGCGTATCCATGGGGGCTGCCACGGTTCTTATGGCAAGCGAGCTGCAGCTTCCGCCGAATGTCGTCGGAATACTGGCGGACTGCCCTTATTCCTCTCCCTTCGGCATAGTAAAAAAGGTAACGGCGGAGATGGTGCCCTGTCCCGGAGTGTTTTATCCCTTCTTTCCGGTTGCGGCACGTCTGTTCGGCCGTTTCAGACTGAGAGAATGCTCCGCTGTCGAGGCCGTAAAGCATGCTAAGGTTCCGATACTGCTCATACACGGTACCGGAGATCACTATGTACCGTTTGAGATGAGCCGTGAGATAAAGGCGGCAAATCCGGACCTTATCACGCTTGTGGAGGTCGAAGGCGCTCCTCACGGACTTTCGTTCATAAAGGATAATGACAAGTACAGGGCAGCCACCGAGGAGTTCAGGGAAAGAACTCTGTAAATCCGGTATCAGCTATAAACACAGGCGGGGCCCCCAAAGCGGCCCCGCCTGTGGCTCTATCGGGTTCTATAACCAGGAAAGAGCCCCGTGAACGGACTTGGCGGCAACCTGGCCGGCGCCCATCGCGAAGAGAACGCTTCGAGCGC
>JAKSPQ010000007.1 GCA_024404665.1 Clostridia bacterium | reverse complement strand
ACTCGGGGTTCGGAGCGTTGTGGTCGTAATCGTATACGAACACCGACATATCCAGCGATGCGAGATAGTTCATGATCGGCAGCTCCGCCTTGCAGGCTCCGGAAAAGCCGAGGTTTATTACATTCCTGCCGAGATATCTCGAGAGAATGTTGGGGTATGTAAGTCCGGGACGGGTGGCCGCGGTTCCGTGAACGATGGAGGAGCCGTAAACCACAATGGGAGCTCCGGGAAGGTATTTTTTGCCTTCGCCCAGGACCGCATCGGGCTCAAGTCCCACATACACGTCCGAAACGACGGAGTGAATGGGCATGTTTATTGTGAAATATCTGAGTTTTTTGGAGGAGAAGCGAATAATCTGCTCATAACCGCCGTCCATTTTGTAGGGAGGCATGAACATCTTTACGTATCTCGAATCCGCATCGGTGTCCTCGTAAAGGTCAAAGCCCGCGGACATGGCAAGCGTCATATGCGAGTTGCGGCCGACAATGGGCTCAACTGCCTTCAGGAGAATGTATTTTGAATCCGTGGAGAATCTGATGCGGCCTCCGGCAGGCTCTCTGCAGAGCTTTGCGACCTGCGGCGACGTCGCCTCTGCGACATCGGCGGGAAGTCTGCGGAAAATGGGGCCCTCTGTGGGCTTGTAAAGGTTATAAAGTTCAAAGGGAGCCTCTCTTACGGAGTGGAGGACGGCGTCCTCGGCATCCGGGAAAACGGTTTCGACTATCAGATTTTTGTCGTTTTCGACATATTCCTGTTTCTTGACTTCTTCTGCCATGGTTCAGAGTCCCTTTCTCATGATGTGAAGGATTATGCGGCCCAGGCTGTCGGCCATTTTTGCAAAGCCGGTATCGTTGGGATGGGTGCCGTCGCAGGTGCAATCGTTTTCCTCGCTGCCGCGGCAGATGCCGTCACCGTCGAGATAATAAACGTTCTTGTCGCCGTTTTCGCGGGCAAAACGGTAAGTATCCTCGATAATCATTCTGCGCTTCACGGAATCCTTTTCGCTGAAGATGAAATCGGGACGGGAGAGCATTATGTACGGGAGATCCGGGTTCTTATCGCGGATGATTTCATACATTCTTCTGTGGGTATCCTTAAGATAATCCGCGTTCGGAGCGTTGTGGTCGTAATCCGATACGAAAACGGACATATCCATATCGGCCATGTAATTGACTATCGGGAGCTCGGCGCGGGCATTTCCGGAAAAGCCGAGATTAATGTGGTCTATTCCGAGCTTTCTCGTAATAACGGACTGATAGCAGAGGCCTGGACGGGTGGCGCAGGCGCCCTGAGTGATGGAGGAGCCGTAATAAACAATGGGCTTTACGGGGAGATATTTTGCTCCGCCTCCGAGAAGGGAGCCGGCATCGATTCCGATTTCGAGTCTGTCAACGGGGCTGTACAGCGGGAAGTTCAGCGTGAGCGCACGGGTCTTCTTGCCTCCCGAAAGCTTGTTTATGACGGTGAAGCCGTCGACGGAGGATACATCCGGCTTGAAAAGCGACACAAAGCGGCTTCCTGACCCGAAATCCTCGTAAAGATCGAAGGAGGAGGAGCCCGTGAGCGCCATGTGGGCATATTTTGTTACGTAGGGCATGGATACCCTGATTCCGATTCTGGCGGAATCGGTGGTGAATCTCGCGCGGACTCCCGCAGTGTGGAAGTTGTTGCGCTTGACGCCGTTGTTGGTCGCCTCGGCAATCTCCTCGGGGAGACGGCGGAAGGGAGCGACGGCATAGTGACCGTAAAGCTCGAACGGAGCGGAGGTCACGTCGAGCCATACGAGACCGTCGGTGTCGGGCTCTGCGGAGATCATATTAAGATCGACTTCTTTTGTGATGTCAGCCATATCAGTTGCCTTTCCGAATATAATATTTTTTCTTGTTTCGTTTTTTCGGTTTGTATCCGGAACTGCCGTTATTCCGGCCGTCCCCTGACCTGGACGCTTACGGCTCCGGCCCTTACTGCGGCGGAGGCCTCGGCTCCGTAGCCCTCCTCTGGCCCGCAGCCGACCACGACCCTTATTCCGTATGTGAGAAGGAAGGAGGAGAGTCTGTCGACTCTGTCGAATATCAGGGATTCGGGCGTCATGAGCCCCGGCACCTCGGACGAAGAGAGGTCGAGTGCGAAATACATGCCGCCCGACGACATCGTCTTTATCAGCTGCTTCAGCTCTGTTCCCGCGCCCGAGTAAAAGTCAAAATCAAACGCGATGCCGAAGCTGCAGACTCCTCCCGTCGCGGAGACAAGCTCGGAGACGAAGCTGCCGGCCTCGCTGAGAGTGCTGCCGTCAAAGCCCACGAGAAGGATATCGTCTACGCCCGCTGACACGAGCTCGGCTATGAGCGCCTTTTCGTATTCCTTCATGACGTTTTTTATGGAATATGACGACGTGGGATAGAGAACGTAAAAAATACCGCAGATTTTCTCCCTGCCGGGAGTGCTTCTTATACCGGCAAGAGCGGAGACGAGGTCCGTGGGATCGGATTCGTCGTAGCCGTGCACGGACGATACCGCGGACGTATAGAAAAGACGCATGCCGGTTCCGGTGCGTATGCCGGAGATGTCGCCCGTGTCCGTGACTTCACTCTCTTTTTTCGGGAGAGGGGCTCTTAATACCACGGAGGCAGCGTCATATGCGACGGCCGACGGCGCATCGGGGACCGTTTCTCCGGATGTATCGGTGCTTCCGGAGCCCGAAAGCGGTACGTAGCCGGCCAGAAGAGTCTGAGGGGCGGGACGCGGGCCAGAGGGCGGAACCGGAGCCGTATGGGCGGTGTCGCTGCCGTCTCCGGAGGACGGAATGACGCCTCCGGCGGTTTTTCCCAGGTAATTGCCGAGAAGAATGGCCAGTATGAAAAGCGCAAAGGCACATACGGCAAACACGATGAGAAATCTGCCGTTCCAGCCTATCGACTGCCTGTGACGGCTGCGGTAGGCGCGCCGCCTGGCTGAGCTTATCCGTTTCATATTGTTTCCTGACTGTTCCGGCACCGGATGGCGGCCGGACTTTTTTTACTTGATTGAGACAAGGTCCAGTGTCTTACCGTATTCGTTGAAGCTGAATGTAAGACCGTCGCGGTATTCGTTGACGTATCTGTTGAATTCGGAGCCGATGATGTCCTCGCTGAATTCCTCAAAGTTGTATGTAAGCCACTGAGGCTCGAGCGGGAGTCTCATGATGACATAGTAGCCCTCGCTTCCGGCAACGATGTCGCTGATTCCGCCGACATCGAGCATGAACGCGGTTTTTTCGTAAGCGTTTCCGTAATCGGAAGTATATCTTGCGAAATATACGCCGTGGGTGGTGGTAAGGGTGAAGTCCGCGTCGTACCTGCCCTTGAGGATGAGAAGCTCGTGCTCGGGATCGTCCGATGCAAGCAGCTTTGCGCGGAGCTCATCGGCGAGAGCGCGCTTTTCGTCCGTGAGACCCGAAATGTAAATGTGGTTCGTACGTATGAATTTGTCGGAATTCATGTAATCGGAGAGCTCTTTTTCGGTAGAGGGAATGAGACCGAGGTCCGTTTTGAGAATATAGGTCAGCTCGGAGGCGGCCTCGTCGAGGCTCGTGTAGAATCTGAAGAGCCTGTCTGAGAGGGCATTCTCCTCAAGAGCCGCGAGATAGGCTTTTTTGCTTCCGATTTCGGTTGCGACCTCGTTGACGTATTCGTTGACCCGCTTTTCTATGGCTTCCTCGGAAAGCATTCTCTCCGACCCGCCGATGTAGTATTCGTCGGCCATCTTCATAACCGCGTAATAGCTCGAAGCCAGCGATTCCTTTACAAGCTTTTCAAGCTCTTCGCGATGAGCTTCGGCGCTTTCCGGATTTTCCCAGATCCCTTTTCCGTATTTGGCCTCGAGGTCATTTTTGCAGCCCACCGTGATATATCTCAGCTCATCGTAAAGAATATCGTATCCCGAAACGGTTCCGACCTTTACGCTTTCCCATTCCTTTGCCTTTACGGGCTTGACCTTCACGTCGCATGAGACGAGGGATATTATTACAGCAAGGAGTCCCGCTGCTGCGAAAACGGTTCTGAATATGCCGCGTCCGGCGGCGGTCGATCTGTGTTTTTTCATATTGTCTGCCTTTCGGTTGTTCTTTTCGGCTTGAATGCCGGCGGAATGCCGACACTGATATATAATATATTTTACCACAATATTATGTCTTTATTATGAACACGGAGAAAACGGTCGGACAATATGCGGCGAAAAAATAATTTGTGTTTATTTTTTTGCGGAAATATGATATACTATAGGAACAGGGCTGAAGCCCGGAAGGAGGCAAACACATGGAAGAACAGAAATTCAGCATTTCTCTGGAGTCCATAATCGATGAATTTCATCTTGAGGCGATCTCGCTTCCCGAGGATGCGAACAAAATAATGGTATCCACTACCGAAATAGACAGACCGGGGCTTGCGCTTACCGGCTTCTTCGATATATTCGAGCGCGACAGGATTCAGCTCATAGGAAACGCGGAATTCAAGTATCTCGGAGGTCTTTCGGGGCCCGAAAGACACCGCCACATACTGGATTTCGTTGAAAAAAAGCCTGTCGCGGTAATAATGACCGCCGGACACCGAGCGTCGCCGGATTTCGCGGAGGCCTGCCGTCAGTACGGCGTTCCGCTGCTTGCTTCCGCGGTGCCGACAACGAATATCATGGCGGACCTCTTCGCGTTTCTTGCGGTGGCTCTGGCTCCGAGGATCACAATTCACGCGGTTCTCGTGGAGATTTACGGAGAGGGCGTGCTTCTGCTGGGCGACAGCGGCATAGGCAAGAGCGAGACTGCCATAGAGCTTGTCAAGCGCGGTCACAGAATGATCGCCGACGATGCCGTCGAAATCAAGAGGGTATCGTCCAAATCGCTTGTGGGCTCCGCTCCGGAGCTGCTTCAGCACTATGTCGAGCTGCGCGGAATCGGCGTCGTCGACGTAAGCCGCATATTCGGTATGGGAGCCGTCAAGGAAACGGAAAAGCTCGAGCTGGTAATAAAGCTCGAGAGCTGGGTCGTGGGAAAAATGTACGACCGTCTGGGCCTCGAGGAGGAGACCGAGGAGATACTCGGCATTTCGCTTCCCGCCATCACGGTACCGGTAAGGCACGGAAGAAACCTTGCCGTAATCATAGAAATCGCCGCCATGAACCACCGCCAGAAGAAGATGGGCTACAATGCGGCCGAGGAGTTCACAAAGAGAATAATGGAGCACAATATGGGGGCCGTGCGCTGACATGCTTTTGCTGTATTCGGATCCGGAGCTTCTGATTGTGTCCGATTCTGTCCGGATGGTTGGAGAAGAGGACTACCAAAGGATAAGCAGGCTGATGTCGGCGGAGTACTCGGATTCGCTCCGCAGGCGCCACATACCGTCAGCAAATGAATCCGTGTGCGGCGCGCTGCTTCTGGCAGAGGCGACATTGATGTTCGGCAGCTCCTGCGCCAAAGTGACGAGAGGCGCTTCCGGGAAGCCGGCTTATGTGTCCGGAACTCCGTGTTTTTCCATTTCTCACGATAATAATGCCGTTATCTGTGCGGTTTCAACCAAAAATGTCGGAATGGATCTCATGGCGCTTCCTGTGAGATTCGGCCCCGAAACCAGGCGCAGGGTGGCGGCAAGATTCTTTACGGAGGCTGAAGCCGAGCTTGTCGTAAAGTCTCCCGACAGTGACGGAGGCAGGACGTTCGCAAGGCTCTGGACGGCCAGGGAAGCTGCCTCAAAGCATGCCGGCGGTCCGCTTGGCGAGATGCTCGGGTGCGAGCTCCCGAATGTCGGAAAATATCTGCATTTCGATTTTACTCTGTCCGGTGAAAAATATACTGCCTGCTGCTATTGTTAGCAGGTGCTGCGTCCGGGAATCCGCGGGGAAAAAGGACCGGAAAGAATAGTGACAGCCTGCGCACGGGAAAAACTCCGGGGCTTTACGCGGCACCGGAAAACGCTCTCCGAACGTTCCCGAAGCAGTCTGAAAAAAGAGCATGAAGCCGGATGCCTTGTCCGGCGGACGATACAGAGACGGAAATGTTAAAAAAGTTACGGCCTTTTTTAGCATTTCCGTTTTTTTGTTTGCGGATTTTCTTGACATTTATTTTTATTTATGATATTATATATATAATTTAATTTTTTGGATTTTTACCAGGTGCGAAATATGGTATCCGATAACAGTAAAAGACGCTCGGGACAGAGACTGCCCCTTGCGCTGAAAATACTTATAATAGCTGCCGTGACGGCCCTTATGTCGGTGCTCGCACTGACGGCGGCGGTGTTTGCCGTTGCCAGGGGAAGCGATTCGGCGGCATCCGAAAAGCTCTGTGCCACAATGACCGAGCGAAGATTCCTTCTGACAGGACTGTTTTTTACCTCCTCGGAAATTAATGCGGCGGATTTTTACCGGCCGGTAAGGGAAGCCGAAGACTATGTTATTCCGGGAACTCTCCCGGTGAAAAGCACGGAAGGTACCGTGTTTCAGGGCAAGGGCTGGTCAGGCAAAGCCCGTGTCTTCGGCGCCGGAACCGTAACTCCGAAGCTTGCCGACGGTCAGGTCCCCGGACAGTTCCCCGCATCGCTGGGACTTGAGGGCGGACTTACGGCCGTATTCAGGGATGACTGCCTGGTCTATGCCGGAGAGGGCGGAGAAGAGCTGTACTGCGTCGTCGCCTGCGACGGCGAAGGAAAGCTCCATATAGGCGGAAAGACCGTGGCGGAAATCGCCAATTCGGGCTACACATGGGCGGTATCGGCCGACAGAGTACTCGTTTCGGTCGGAAAGCCCTGTACCGGCCTCGGCGGAGAATATGACCCGAGAGCCGCAATAGGACAGACGGCCGACGGAGATACAGTAATCTTCTGCGCGCAGTCCGCATCGGTTTATCCGTGCGGAATAACCTTTGACGAAGCCGCTGCCATAATGTACGGACTCGGCTGCGTTAACGCCGCGGCGCTGTCGCCCGCAGGCGCTCTGAAAATCGGCGGAGAAAATACCGTTTACGTCGGCGGAAAAACGGCATACACCATACTGCTTGCCGGAAGGGAGGCCGAATGATGGAACCCGAAAAGAACAGCATAGCGGAAAACGGAATCCCCGAAAAAGAAGACAATCCGAAGAATGATATCCCGGCGGAAGCCGCCGCATCGGACGGAGCTTCCTCCGGAACGGAGAATTCTTCCGCCCCCGTAGGCAGAGACGGCACGGAGAAGAATCATGACGGAAAGCAGTCGGATTCCGGTGACAAAAAGGCCGCCGGAAAAACGGGCGGACGCTCAACGGCTGAAATAAACGAAAAAATCAGGAAGCTGCGCGAACGCGAAAGCGGAACCGTGGAAAGCATGACGCTTCAAAACAGGGTTCAGGCTGCGGACAGAACAGCGAAAAGCCTTTACGTAGGCATAAAAAAGAAGAGAAGAACACCGAAAAGAAGACAGTTCCTTAAAGGAATTCTGATATATGCGGCATCGCTCGCGCTGATTGTCGTTGCGTTCGGCGCCGTGATGTTCAGATTGACTCGCAATATGGCTGAGGCAGAAGCCGACGGATATATTGCGGGCCTCGTGATGAATACGGATGCTTTGGGCTGGAAGAGGATGCTTATCAGCACTTATCCGACGCAGCGGGAAGCATTTGAAATGCCGGAAAAAACCGCGGAGGAAATACTCGCTCCGGCTTTTGAAGTCGGCAGCGTGACCTGGCTCAGCAATCCCGTGTACACGTTTTTCGGAGACGGAGCCTCCGCCCCGTTCCCCGCAGCCGATAACGGGAAAATCCCGGAAGGCAGAATCGCTATTCAGGGCTACGATCTTTTCTCGGACGGCGCGTATTTTGCCACTGCCATAATCTGCGAGAGCGGAAACGGGCTGTTCCCGTCGCTGAACGGCTGGGAGCTCTGGAATATCATATTCAGCACGGATTATATATTTGACAATTCGGAGGTTCCGGGCTTCCCGGAGACGGTCGTAACGATTCCCTCGGGAGCGGTGCTCACGGTTAACGGCTCGCGCGATGCCGTCCCCGCTCATACGGAAGCCGGCGCGGAATATTTCGAACGTTCTCCCGGAGAAATCAAATCCCCGGCCTGCGACAGGCTCGTATTCGACGGTCTCTATTTCGCCCCCCAGCTTTCGGCGGAGCTTGACGGAATTCCGCTCGAGCTCGTCGGCGACGACGAAAACAGAATTTACAGCTTCAGATATCCCGAAAAATACACTCATTCCATTACCGTTACGGTACCGGAGGGCGTCGATGTGAAAATCGGCGGAACCCCGGTAACCGAGGCCTGGGCGGAATGCGGCAAGATCGAAGGCGAGCTCGGAGAGCTTGACGGCGGCGGAACCGGAACCCGTCCCATGCTGAACGTGTGGACTGTCGGAGGTCTCTTCGGCGAGACTTCCGTTGAAGCCGAGGTTTACGGCAAGCAGCTTAAGCTTCTTTCGTCAGACGGTTACAATTATGTCTTCGAAACTCCTGCGGAGTGCAAATATACGGTTACCGTAACCTGTCCCGCGGGAAGCATCATCACCGTAAACGGAAAGACGGTCGATCCGGGTGAAAAATCGTCGGTAAAGGCCGATCCCGCCGAAACGGGAAGCGGAGGCATGATGCTCGGCAGATACGACGTCTACGAGCTCGGCTCGATCCCTCAGGCACTCCCGGAGCTCGACAGATACGTTTTTACGGGCTTCCTTGCGATTCCCGACATAAAGGCTGCTTACGGCGAGACGGTGCTTGAAGCCGCGTCGTTTACGGTTTCCGCATACGATATAAGGGTTGAATTCGACTGTCTGCCGGAAACACCCGATAAATATTCGCCCGAAAGGGTTGCCGACGCTTCCGATTTTGCCGCTCAGTATATTAAATACATATGCGACGGAGGCGCCGGAGGCAATTCCGCCAATACCGAAAGCTTCGATGCGAACTATGCGGCTCTTCTCGCGGAGATGATTCCCGGAACCGCCGGCTACGTCGGCGTAATGGAATCGTACAGGGACGTTTATTCCCTGAGACACTGGGACAGCTTCACCGTCGGCGAAATAAAAGTAGGCAATTATATCCGCTACACCGACAGCTGCATCAGCTGCACGCTGGATTTCGGACTGAAGACCGAACAGCGCGCATTAAACGCCGAGGGCGAATACGAGGTTTCCGAAACCGGCTTCTCCGACGTGAAAATGAACATTCTTCAGGTGAACTACGGCGGAAGCTGGCGCATCTGGGGCTTCACGTACGAAAGTACCGCAGCCGAAGAGCCGCAGGCTCCGCTGCCCGGAAACGCGGAATAAGCCGATCCGGCAAACCGCCGGCACAAAACATTGCATATTAAAAAAAATATATATCCGAAAGGGGTAACAAAAAATGGGACTTATCAAAGCATTAACAGGCTCCGTAGGGGGCGTACTCGCCGATCAGTGGAAGGAATACTTCTACTGTGATTCTCTCACCAACGACACTCTTGTAATCAAGGGCCAGAAGAGAACCTCCTCCCGCTCCTCGAATACAAAGGGAGAGGACAACATCATCTCCAACGGTTCGGTTATCGCCGTTAACGAGGGTCAGTGCATGATCATCGTCGAACAGGGAAAGGTTGTCGAGGTCTGCGCCGAGCCCGGTGAGTTCACCTATAATTCATCCACCGAGCCCTCCATCTTTGCCGGCAATCTCGGCAAGAGCATTCTTGATACCTTCAAGACCATCGGTAAGCGTTTCACCTTCGGCGGAGACACCGCGAAGGACCAGAGAGTTTACTACTTCAACACGAAGGAAATCGGCGATAATAAGTTCGGAACCGCCAATCCCGTTCCCTTCAAGGTCGTAATCAACGAGCAGCTCGGCTTCAAGCTCTCCGTAGACCTGAGATTCAACGGCACTTATTCCTATAAGATCGTTGACCCTATCCTCTTCTACACCAACGTCTGCTCCAACGTTGCAACCAGCTACAACCGTTCTCAGATCGACTCCATCCTTAAGGCGGAGCTCATCATGAACCTTCAGCCCGCTCTTGCGGTTCTTTCCGCGAACGGCGTTTCCTACGACCAGATCCCCGCTCACAACAACGATGTCCGCGACGCTCTCAATGCTCAGCTCGTAAACGACTGGGGCAAGCGCGGAATCGAAGTGTTCTCCATGAACTTCGGCGTACCTTCCATCCCCGAGGATCAGAGAAAGAAGATCACCGAGTGGGAAGAAACCTCCATGACCACCAACCCCACCATCGCCGGTGCAAGAATGGTCGGAGGAACCATCAGCGCCATGAATACCGCCGCCGGTAACCCCAACGGCGCTATGAACGGCTTCGTCGGCTACGGCATGGCCAACAATGCAGGCGTCGGACAGGCTGCCAACTTCTTTGCCATGGGCGCTCCCGTTGAGACCGCTCCCGCCGCCGGAAGCTGGACCTGCAGCTGCGGAACCGCTAACACCGGCAAGTTCTGCTCCGCCTGCGGACAGAAGAAGCCCGAGCCCGCTGCCGCCGACACATGGACCTGCCCGACCGGCGGCAAGCCCGCTACCGGCAAGTTCTGCGCAGAGTGCGGAACAGCCAAGCCCGCAGCCGCCGCTGCCGGAAGCTGGACCTGCAAGTGCGGAACCGTAAACACCGGCAAGTTCTGCCCCAACTGCGGTGAGAAGAAGCCTGAGGCCGCCAAGACATACAAGTGCTCCAAGTGCGGCTTTGTACCCGCCGATCCCGCAAATCCGCCCAAGTTCTGCCCTCAGTGCGGAGATAAATTCGACGAGAGCGATGCAAACTGATTTTCAGGAGGATTAAAAATGTCATTCCTTAACAAGCTTGCCTCCAAGGCTGCCAAAACCGCTTCAGGCGCTGCCAAGACAGCTGCGGAATTTGCTGCCATCGGAAGCGAAACCATCGTATTTGAAGAATTCCCCATGAATTTCGAGGCTCTCAAGGCGAGACCCGAGTCCGATCTTAAGGATCCCTACGCCGTCGCGGCTCTTACCGTTGCCGCTCTCTGCGTTTATCCCGAGGACAAGGATGCCGCCATCGAGATGCTGAACTTCCTCAAGGGTCCGTCTCCTCTCTCCGAGAATGACAAGAGATTCCTTAAAGACCGCTTCAGCGACAAGGACTATGTGCCCGCGTCTTATTTTGCAGGCTCCAAGCCCGAAAACAATTACACTCCCGACGAGCCCTTCTCCATCACCGTAAAGGCTCATCCCTACAGTGTAACCGAGGAAAACTACATCTCTCTCCAGCTGGTTTCCGGCGGTGCCGACAGCCCGAGAGCCATCACACTTCGCTGCAAGCCGTCCACCGGCGAATGGTTCGCCTGGAACTACGAAGGCCTTCTCATGGGAATAAGAGTTCCCGTTGCCGAAAATCCCTGGGCTTAATATAACCCTGTCGGCTTCTCCGACGGCGCAGACCTGCGCCGTCGGAGAAGCGGCTCTTTTTTGAAAAGAAAAACAATGTCGGAATGAGGTATCAAAATGAAATACACTATAGGACTGGACTTCGGAACGCTCTCGGGCAGAGCGGTGCTGGTAGATACTTCCGACGGACGCGAGGCGGCAAGCGCCGTCTTTGATTATCCGCACGCAGTCATCGATGACATCCTTCCCTCCGGCGGCGAAAAGCTGCCCGGGAGCTGGGCACTCGAGGATCCCTCGGATTACATCGCGGTAATGAAGCGAGTCATTCCCGAGGTTATCGCAAAGGCCGGAGCCGATGTCTCCGACGTCATCGGAATATGCGTCGATTTTACATGCTGTACCGCGATGCCGATATATGCGGACGGCACGCCTCTCTGTTTTACGGAGAAATGGAAAAACGAAAAAAACGCCTGGGTAAAGCTCTGGAAGCATCATTCGACGCAGAGCTATGCCGACAGGATAAACGATATATACAGGGACGGAGGCTACGGCTTCCTCTCGCATCTCGGCGGAAAAATGTCGAGCGAGTGGATGCTGCCGAAGCTCTGGGAGACTATTGAGGAAGCCCCCGGCGTTTACGGGGACTGTGACTATTTTATTGAATGCGGTGACTGGATCAATCTCCTGCTTACCGGTAAACTTACGCGAAATTACCTTATGGCTTCATTCAAATCCTGCTACATTGCAGGAAAGGGATATCCTCCGGAGGATTTTCTGATAAAATGCAATCCAGGACTTGCGGATGCGTTTTCCGAAAAGCTCTCGGGGCCCGTCGTAATGAACGGAATGTGCATCGGAAGAGTGACGGAAAAGGCCGCCGCCGAATTCGGACTCTGCCCGGGAACTGCCGTTGCGGCAGCCGTTCCCGATGCCCATGTTGCTGCTTTTTCCCTGGGAATTAAGGGGCCCGGAGATCTTTTCGGAATAATGGGAACGTCAAACTGCTATTTCCTTGCATCCGACAAGCCGAAAAACGTGCCCGGAATCTGCGGCTGCGTGGAAAACGGACTTATAGATGGGTATTACGGATATGAGGCCGGACTCTGCTGCGTGGGAGACCACTTCGCCTGGGCGGCCGAAAATCTATCTACTCCGGAATACGCTGAGGAAGCGAAAAGACTCGGAATATCAAATCTAAAGCTCCTGATTTCCAAGGCTTCGGAGAAGAAGCCCGGTGAGACGGGACTCGTTGCGCTCGACTGGTGGAACGGAAACCGCAATATACTTGTGAACGGACTGCTTTCGGGACTTATAGTGGGCCTTACTCTGAAAACAGCTCCGGAGGACATAATGCGTGCGCTGATTGAAGCGACCGCCTTCGGAACAAGGACTATTTTTGAAAATTACAAATCGCACGGACTCGAGATAAATCATTTTATTGCGGCAGGCGGCATTGCGAGAAAGGATCCGTTTACCATGCAGCTGTATGCGGACGTTCTGCATATGCCCGTGCATATTACGTCGACGACGCAGGCGCCGGCTCTCGGCTGCGCGATTCTGGCAGCGGCCGCTGCGGGAAGCGAGGCCGGAGGCTATTCTTCGGTTAACGAGGCCGTTGAGGCGATGAAGGTCCCCGAGACCTTTGTGTACATGCCGGATGAGGAACGCGGAAAAATATATGACAGACTCTATTCGGAGTATATGCTGCTTCACGATTGGTTCGGAAGAGGCGGCAACGACGTTATGATGAGGCTTCGCAGCCTGGCTGAAGAAATCCGGGAGGCATAAGAACTTGGTAAAGATAACCGAAGTCGAGAAGCATTCAAGGGCTTCGAGACATTTCATAAAGGCAGGAGACGTGCTGGTTTCGGTCAACGGACACGAAATCGATGACGTTCTGGACTACAGATTCAGAATGACGGCCGAAAAGGTCGAGCTTCTGATTAATCACGGCGGCAGGCAGCGCCGCGTAAGAATAAGAAAGCCTGAGGACGAGACCGAAATAGGCCTCTGCTTTGAGACTCCGCTTATGGACGATAAGCACAGCTGCCGCAACAAATGCATATTCTGCTTCATAGATCAGAATCCCGGCGGTATGCGCGAGTCCGTATATTTCAAGGATGACGACTCAAGACTCTCGTTCCTCCACGGAAATTACATAACGATGACGAATCTCTCCGAGCATGAGATAGACCGTATTATCGAGATGCACATCTCGCCAGTGAACATTTCCGTGCATACGACAAATCCCGAGCTCAGATGCAGAATGATGAACAACCGCTTTGCGGGAAAGACGCTTGATTATCTTAAGCGCTTTGCCGATGCCGGAATAAGGATCTGCGCTCAGGTAGTGCTCTGCCGCGCTATAAACGACGGAGAAGAGCTCGACCGAACCATGAAGGATCTCACCGAATTCATACCGGCCCTTGATTCCTGCTCCGTTGTTCCCGCGGGACTTACAAAGCACAGGGAGGGACTATATCCCCTGACGCTGTTTTCTCCGGAGGAGAGCGCGGCCGTTGTAAGACAGGTTACGGCGTTCGGCGATGAATGCGAGAAGAAATTCGGGCAGAGAATCTTCTATGCTTCCGATGAGTTCTACGTGAGAGGAGGCCTTCCTCTTCCTGACGAGGACTTTTACGGAGATTTTTCTCAGCTTGAGGACGGAGTGGGCATGCTGACTCTGTTCGGAGCGGATGCCCGCAGACGCCTTGAGGATCTCTCGGAATGCGGCGAAGTACCGGACTTCGGAGTTTCGGGAAGACGGGTTACCGTTGTAACCGGAGCCGCAGCCTATGACGAAATCACAGCGGTCAGCCGTATGGCTGAGAGCTGCTGCCCGGGGCTTTCGGTAAATGTAATGAAGATCAGAAATGACTTCTTCGGCGAGACCGTCACGGTTTCGGGACTGCTCACCGGAACGGATATTGCGGCCCAGGTAATTGAGGCAAAGACTGCGGGAACGGAGCTCGGCGAGGTGCTGTTCTTCCCGAGAAATGCTTTGAGAGCCGAAGGAGATCTCTTCCTAGACAATACCACTCCCGAAATGCTGTCCGAACGCATCGGAATTCCCGCGATGACGTCAGGCCCCGACGGGGATAAATTCATCTGCGATATACTGGGAATATGACACGGAAAGACAAAAGAGAATAACACTGAAATGAAGAAAACAATAACTGCGTGCATTTTGCTGGCGGCGATGCTTTCGGCCGCCTCCTGCGCGTCTCCCGGCAGCGGAAACGTATACCATACGCTTTATACGGGTGACGGTACCCGTTCTCCCGAAACGGTTTACATCACGCTTCCTCCGGAGACCGTTATAATAACGGTTCCGGTTCCCGTGACCCGGGAGCCCGATACCGGAACCGGGGAGTCCGTGCCCGTAACGGCTCCTGTCACCGAAAGCCCCGTGACAGGCCCCTCCGAAAGCTCCGGGACGGAGAGCGTTTCCACGGTTATGGTTACCATGGAAACGGCTGTAAAGGACCTCGGCGGAGGCTCTAAGGCAACGCTGAAATATCCGAGCTTAAAGGGACTGAGCTCGGAAACCGTCGAAAACAAGCTCAACAGCCAGCTTGCCGTGATAGCCGAATACGACTTTATCGCGGACGAGCACTGCAAGGACTACGCCGACAGAATCGCCGAAGGCAAAAAGGTAACCTACAGCGTAAAGGACTGCGACGTTACAAAAATCACGGGGCTTCTGATATCCGTAAGGTGGACGGCGGAGTATTCCGTCGGCGATGCCGAACCGACTCTCCTGATTTTTACCCATTATATGAACGTTTCGACCGGCAAGGAAATCAAGGCCAAGGATATTTTCTCGGATTTCGGAAGCATCCTTACTCTGCTGGAAAACGGAAAAATGACGCCGGTGTATTCAGCCCCCGGCTTTGAAACATCAACCGATATGGCTGCAATGATAAAGCAGTACAGAGCAGGTCTCGCATACAATATTTTCCCCGCA
The DNA here is from genome assembly GCA_024404665.1 of Clostridia bacterium. Lineage (GTDB taxonomy): Bacteria > Bacillota > Clostridia > Oscillospirales > CAG-272 > CAG-390. Next base: position 13,846 of record JAKSPQ010000007.1, on the reverse strand, counting down.
ACCTACGTGTCCGGAGACAGTCTGTTTGTGGCTGTAACGGCAGGAGGCACGGCCGGCGGATACGCGGAGTACAAAATTCCGCTTTCATCGGTATCGGACTATCTGAAAATAACATTTTAACCAGTATTTACAAATACGGAACAGGATATAAATAACATGGCAAAACCAATAGCAGCAATCGTCGGCAGACCGAATGTCGGCAAAAGCACTCTTTTCAATAAGCTTATCGGTGAGCGCCGCTCAATCGTAGAGGATACGCCCGGCGTCACCAGAGACAGGATCTACGGCGAAACCGAGTGGTGCGGCAGACAGTTCGTGCTCATCGACACCGGAGGCATTGAGCCCGATACCTCGGATATTATTCTTTCGCAGATGCGCACGCAGGCCGAAATCGCAATAGAATCCGCGGACGTCATCATTTTCATGACAGATTCGCGTTCCGGTCTGATTTCGGATGACCTTGAGGTCGCAAGAATGCTGAGACGTAGCAACAAGCCCGTCATACCCGTCGTAAACAAGTGCGACAGCGTCGGAAATCCGCCCGACACCTTCTATGAATTCTATGAGCTCGGCTTCGATATGGATCCCATAGCGGTTTCATCGCTTCACGGAACTGGCACAGGAGACCTCCTTGACGCCGTCGTCTCTCTTTTCCCGGAGGCTGCCGGGGAAGAAAATGACGATGCGGGCATCAAGGTAGCCGTCATCGGCAAGCCGAATGCCGGCAAGTCCTCCATGATAAACCGCTTATCCGGCGAGAAGAGACTCATCGTTTCCAATATTCCCGGAACGACGAGGGACGCCGTCGATACCAGAATAACCAACAAATACGGAACATACACCTTCATCGACACCGCCGGTATTCGCAAGAACGCTAAGATCAAGGACTCCGTCGAGCATTATTCGGTGCTCAGAGCACACACCGCGGCGGAGAGGGCAGACGTATGCCTCGTAATGATCGATGCGGCCGAGGGAATCACCGAGCAGGACGAAAAGATAGCCGGAATCGCGCACGAGGCCGGCAAGGCCGTCATTATTGTCCTCAATAAGTGGGACAGCGTGCAGGACAAGGATTCCTCAACAGTCAAGGAATTCGACAACAAGGTCAGAACGGCACTGGCATACATGCCTTATGCGCCGATTATGTACGTTTCTGCCCTTACGGGACAGAGAGTAACAAACCTTTTTGAACAGATTAATCTGGTTTACAGCCAGTCGATGCTCAGAATATCAACGGGAATGCTCAACGATGTTCTGGCTGATGCCACACAGAGGGTTCAGCCTCCCACAGACAAGGGAAGAAGACTGAAGATCTTCTATATGACACAGGCCTCCGTTGCTCCTCCCACCTTCGTTATTTTCTGCAACGATGCCGAGCTCTTCCATTTCTCCTATCAGAGATACATCGAAAACTGTCTGAGGGACACCTTCGGTTTCCTCGGAACACCCATCAAGCTTGTCATCCGTCAGCGCGGAGACAACCCGGACAACTGATATAATATAGAAACAATGTTTATTGACAGAATACAGATTCATGTAAAGGCGGGCAACGGCGGAAACGGAGCGGTTGCCTTCCATCGCGAGAAATATATCTCGCACGGCGGCCCCGACGGCGGAGACGGCGGTAAGGGAGGAAGCATCGTCATGCGCATCGATGAGGGCAGTAATACGCTGCTCGCATTCAGATATCACCGCAAATTCGTTGCCCAGAACGGTTCCGACGGAAGCGGCAAGAAATTCCACGGAGCATCGGCGGACGATCTTTATATACTTGTTCCCCCCGGAACAGTAATCAGAGATGCGGAATCGGGTCTCATTATCCATGATATGTCCGAAAACGGCGGAGCCGATTTCGTGGTATGCCGCGGAGGACGCGGAGGCTGGGGCAACCGCCACTTCGCAACTCCCACAAGACAGCTCCCCATGTTCGCAAAGAGCGGAACCAAGGGCGAAGAGAAGGACCTGCTGCTCGAGCTTAAAATGATTGCCGACGTGGGCCTCATCGGTTACCCCAGCGTGGGAAAATCGTCGATACTGTCCTGCATCTCTGCGGCCAAGCCCAAAATAGCTGATTATCATTTTACCACACTCTCTCCGAATCTCGGAGTGGTCTCGCTGCCGTCCGACGACGGAAGCTCCAAGGGCTTCGTCGCCGCCGACATTCCCGGCCTCATCGAGGGCGCCTCCGAGGGCGCCGGCCTGGGACACGAGTTTCTGCGCCACGTTGACAGATGCAGGCTGCTGCTTCACGTCGTGGATATTGCCGCGGTTGAGGGCAGAGATCCCGTCGAGGATATCAAAATCATAAATACCGAGCTTGAAAAATATTCTCCGGAGCTCTCAGAGAGACCGCAGATTGTCATTGCAAATAAGTGCGATGCCGTCGACAGGAATTCCGAAGGCTGCAAAGCCTTTGAGAAATACGTAGCCGACCTCGGCTGCGAGCTTTTATACACGTCTGCCGCAACCGGTGAGGGACTTGACGAGATGGTGGAGCTTGTTGCCGAAAAGCTGAAGGAGCTGCCTCCTCTCAGGGTCTTCGAGGCCGAGGTGACGGAGGAGGAAAAGCTCCCCGGCGAAAGAGAGAGACACACCGAATACCGCAAGGAGGGCCGTACATTCTATGTGGAGGGAGAATGGCTGTTCAATCTCTGCGGTCAGGTCAATTTTGCCGATTATGAATCGCTCAACTTCTTCAGAAAAGTGCTCCGCAAGAGCGGAGTCATCGATACTTTAAAGGAAATGGGTGTTACCGAGGGCGATACCGTTTCCATTTACGATTTCGAATTCGACTGGGTGGAATGATTGCCCATACCGTAGGTCCGGGGGTCGACGGAATGCTTCTGAGGGTGTACCTTAAAAGCGTCCTGGGACTTTCGACCAATTCCAGAAAGCGTTTGAGATTCCGCGAAAACGGTATTATTCTTAACGGAAAGCCCGTTGTCGGAGGCTATGTTTTTGTCAAAACCGGAGACAGGCTCCTTCTTGACACGGGAGACCGTCCTTCGGATAACGGCTTTTCGGATATAATACCTTCGGAGCTTTCGGTTCAGATGATATATGAGGACAGCCTCATAACCGTCTGCGACAAGCCGCCGTTTATGCCGACGCATCCGGTTCACGGGCATCTGGACGACACTCTTGCAAATGCCCTTGCCTTCCGTGCGCTGAATAGCGGCGCCGATGGCTTTACGTTCAGACCGGTAAACAGACTTGACAGGAACACGAGCGGCATCCAGCTTTCATCAAAGGACTTTGTGACGTCCGGGAGACTTGCGGCACAGCTCAGAAACGGCAGAATAAAAAAACAGTACCTGGCTCTCGTATGCGGAGTGCCTGAGAAGCCTGTGGGACGCATAGATGCGGCGATAGAACGCGCTGAGCCGGGAACGCTGATGCGCACGGTCAAAGATGACGGAAGCCCTTCCGTGACCATTTACAGGACTCTGGGAACGTCTCCCGACGGTGCCTGCTCTTTGATACTGGCTGAGCCGCTGACGGGGCGTACGCACCAGATCAGAGTGCATATGGCTTATATAGGATGTCCGCTTCTCGGAGACTTTCTGTACGGAAAGGAAAGTCCCGTAATAAACAGGCATGCGCTGCATGCGGCCATGCTTTCATTTGATTATCCGGATTCGCCCGACGGCGGAAAAAGAATGGTTTTCAGATCCGCGTGTCCCGAGGACATGACGGAGGCTATGCGCTTTTACGGCATCGTTTGAGCCTGTTTTGTCCCTGATTCAATCCGCATTTTTTTGATGCTGCTTGTCTCGGCGGTATCGCGTCGGCCGTTTTTGTCCGGAATCCACAAGCAACAATCAACGCTCATTCAATCAGAAAACATAGAAAAATCCGGAAAGGAAGAATTGTCCGGATTATTCGACCCTTTGCAGACATGAAAAAAAAAGAACAGAAAAAACAACCATCGAAAAAAAACGGTTCGTCTTTCTTTTCCGAAAATGAAGTTCTGAAATTTGCCGAAGGAACCGAGGCGGATATTGCCGCGGCGGACAGCCGGCTTAAAGAAACCGACGCCGAGGAAAGCGGAACAGAAGCTAAAGACAGCCGGAAAGAAGCCGAAGACAGCCGGAAAGAAGCTAAAGACAGCCGGAAAGAATTCGAAGGCAGCGGAGACGAAGCTTCAGGAAGCGGAAGCGAGGCCTCAGGAAGCGAGAACGAAGCCTCAGGAAGCGGAAGCGAAGCCTCAGGAAGCGAGAACGAAGCCGAATACGAAGAACCGGTGCCGCGGAAAAAACTGCCGACGGTATCCTATGTTTTCTTCGGAACCGCGCTTCTGTCGCTTGTGCTGTATATTATTGCCCTTGTAAGTCCCGCCTTTGCCGACTGGTTTACGAGATATCCTGCCGGAGGCGTCAGAGCCGCTCTGGCCTTTATTACGGGCTTTCTGCCGTTCTCTCTTGGAGAATTTACGGTATTTATGATACCGTTTACGCTGGTGTTCTTCCTTGTATACGTGGTCAGAAGATATTCGGATAGCTGGCACAATGTGGGTGTATTCGCCCTGACGATGCTATCGGTTCTGTCCGTATTCTTTTCGCTTTTTGTATTTACCCTGGGAACGGGCTACAAGGGCGCTACGCTTGATAAGAAACTAGAAATAGAAAGAAACAAGGTTCTTCCCGATGAACTGAAAGCTACGGCCCTCATTCTTGCCGAGAAGCTTAAAGAGGAAGAGACAAATGTCACTTATGTTTCAAACGGCTTTTCCATGATGCCTTATTTCTATTCCGAGATGAACGAAAAGCTTATGACCGCATATGACAGGCTGTCCGAAAAATATGACTTTGTACAGCGGATGACGTCGGCGGTCAAGCCCGTAATGCACAGCGAGCCCTGGACATACACGCATATAACCGGTGTATATACCTTTTTCACCGGTGAGAGCAATATTAACATTAATATGCCGGACTATACAATTCCCTTTACAGCGGCTCACGAGCTTGCTCATCAGCGCGGCATCGCAAGAGAGGATGAGGCAAACTTCATAGCCTATCTTGCCTGTACGGAGTCCGACGATCCATATATCAGATACAGCGGATATCTCAATATGTACGAATACGTCGCCTCCGCTCTCTATTCGGCGGATTCCGATTCGTACTGGATAGTTAATGCCAAGCTTTCATCGGAAATCAAGACCGAGCTCAAGGCCTATTCGACTTTCTTTGACAAATACAGACATAATGTTGCCGCCACGGTCAGCGGAGCGATTAACGATACCTATCTCAAGGTTCAGGGAACCGTGGGAGAGAGAAGCTACGGCCTTGTCGTTGATCTTTGCGTGGCTTATTATAAGTCTTTTTAATCGCTGCATATCAAAAAAGCCGCCCTGGACTGCGCTGAAAAATTGACACCGGGTGTATAATGGTCGTATGGGTACAAAAGAAAGGAAAAATGGAAAAATGGTCATTACACCTTGGTCGCATATTCTTCATATCAATTAGCATTATCTATATCGGGATTGCTTGCTAAGTTCCTTCCGGCTATAGCTTCGTTGTCCAGAGTTGCTTTTGCTGTCATTGCTGTTTTAGCAATTAGATTTATTGTTTTGTATTCAATTGGGAAAATTATGCTAAAGGAGGTTGAAACAGCTCGAAGAGAAAACCGAGAAGAAGTTAAAGGAACTTATTCTGTATATGTATTAATTGCCGATGCACTTCATGGAGGGGGAGTGTTTTATGTCGGGAGGACCAAAAGTATTCCCAAAAGATATGCTGCGCACAAAAGAAATCCCGAGAAAAAAAGAGAAGGAGGGGATTTTTTAATCCAACCGGTTTATGTAAATCTCAATTGGTTAGAATCAAAAAGTTTACGAGCAGGCTTTGATGAATGCTTTTGAACCAGAAATACTAATAAATAAGGTTCGTGGAATTGCCAGGAATAGAATATCGCCAATTCATTTTGTCGAATCGGTCATATCGAGAATTGGGGATATTGCAGAAAATGATTGGCTTAATTTTATTGGGAGTTAACGATGGGAACATGGGGTTATAAAATATTTCAAAACGACATAGCAATGGATTTAAAGGATTCGTTTGATTGTCTTAATCGAAAAGGGGTGCTTTCCGAAGAGCATTTGCTCTCAGAATTCAACGAAATAATATCTAACAAAGACTTTTTGCAGTCACAGGATTATGCTGATTTTTGGCTTGCATTTGGAAAACTAGAGTGGGATTACGGATTGTTAAGTGAACACTGTCGCATTCTCGCACTTGAATGCACTTCTTTGGATAAGAATCCTGGGTGGCAGAAAGAAAGTTATTGCAAACCAAATGAAATTGAAAAAAGGAAAGAAGAGCTTGATCTACTTCGTACCATTCTCTTGTCAGATAATCCTAAACCCAAGAAAGTTAATACACGGCACGCACCATTTGTGACAGCATTGAAAAAATACGGGGTATACGCTTTGCCCTATTTGAATGAAATGGGATTAGAGTTATTTCTAGTTTTTCAGGTTGTAAATATTGCAGGAAACCTAGGCGATGGTGATGATTTATGGCCAGTAATAAAAGTATTTGCCAAGGAATATGATAAGATTCCAACTTTTGAAGAACTCCAGAGTGACTGCCCGTTGCCCGTTTTTTTTACACCGGACGTCTATGCTGATAGCCAAGGGATAAATGATGACGGAAAATGCTGGATACGCTATACTTACACTATTATTGATCGCTCAAAAAAGAGTTACAATGCTATTCAAGAGATTGGTTTATGGCCACTTTTTTTCCCGACTTCTATTGATGAAAAGGGAAAATCATATTGTATTTATATGAAAGATTTATGTGGCTGTGTGACCACCATGAAAAAAAGTTGGGGAAAACCTCAAATTGAACACGCACTGAGTGTTTTAACTAATCATCCTCTCAGATAAAAGATATTTTCGAAAAAAATGATTATTATTGGTTTTTCCTCTGTTGAAGAACGATTTAAGTCATTAAGGGCAACCATTAATTCTCATTTAGCATGGCTGAAGTTTTTTGCTTTCTTGTTTGCTTGAACAACGTCAATGGAAACTATATACTATATTGACTTAAGGGAATTGTTTTTATTCTCTTTGATTGCGTTAGCGACATCAATTGTTACGCTCGTGTTGCTCATTAGGGTTATAGTTTGGTTTATTAAGGGACATGATTATCGTTTAATATTAGTAGTTATCATTGTTATTGTGTTCCTAACAATTGCTTTCGGGTTACGGGTGGAGCGGAAGGACAGTGGCGGATATCCTCGACAATGAGATCTATCTCGGTCACACGGTAAACTTCAGGACAGAAATCGTATCCTTGGGGAGGAGTTGTGTTCGCCGCATTCCATCCGAGAAGTAGTCCTGGACGAGATTGTAACGGAGGAGATCAACCGGGCGCTGTATTACGCACGTGCGAAAACAGGTGAGTTCGCGGAATACATCCGCAGAAAATCCGGAGAAAACGACAGCCGTGAACTGAACCGGAAACTGGCAGAGCGGCACAGCATTATCAGCCGTCTGCAAGAACTGAAATCCCTGTTCAAAAGGCTGTACGAGGATAACGTTCTCGGGCGGATAAGCGACGAGCAGTTCCGAATCCTTTCAGGCGAATACACGGACGAAAAGACTTCTCTTGAGACCCGTCTTCCGGAACTTGAAAAAGAGATCTGTGCGCTGAAAGAAAGAGCGACTGACACCAGAAGATTCATTGACGCCGCACAGAGGTACACTTTAGTTCGTGAACTGACGCCGGATATTCTCCGCATGTTTATCTCGAAGATAGTGATTCACGAACGGGAAAAACCGCACAGTAAAACCTCTTCTCAGCAGATCGACATCTGGTTCAGGTTCATTGGAAACATCTTTTCAGCAGATCAGTCCGATGAAGTCGCAGGCGAAGAGCGTATAGGCTGAGAAGAATAATCAAAAACGGAAAAGGACGGGCATTTGACTGTCCGTCCTCTCCGTGGGCACTGTTAAACTAAAACATCCTTATGAGAACCGCGCCGAGGCGGCTTTTTTTGCATTATTTACCGAACTGTTCGTCGATGATATTAAGTGTGTTCTCGCAGAGAATGTATCCGCCCTCGTGTCCGACAAAGCCGGAGGAAACATAAGCGGAATAATGACCGCCCTTCTCGGCCTTTTCGGTGGGAAGATAGCCGTGAGCGTCGCAGGCCAGCTGAATCAAGAAGGTCTGCTTGGCGGCGCTTCTGGCGCGGATGATGTTCGCAAAATCAAGGAAGAGCTCAAAGGGATCGGTTGCGATGGCGATATCGCCGAGTCTTATTACATGAACCTCGGAGGGAACGACCGATTCGGTCTTCTGATAATCGTATCTTTCGGCTATGCCGGCATGGACGTGCATGGCGGCGCTGTCGTTGAAGTTCAGAAGGGACTTGTCGTGTGTCGCGGCAAAATCGGCGAGAGCCTTTCTTGCGGCGGTGTTTTCCTCCTCGGTGACTCTTCTGAGTGGAAGAGTCATGATTTCGGCGTGGTGGATAAATTCGGCGTCGCGGGTGATTTCGGTTCCTTTGACGTCCTCTTCAAAGATGGCGATGACCTCGTCCTTTATGCGTCTTCCGGTCTTCCAGCTGCCCTTTATATCGAACATGGAGGGATCGGCGCGTCTTGCGGGAGGATTGTCTCTGATTACGTTGGGGTCTTCAATGGGAGTTTCGGGCTCAACCCAGCGGACAAGATCGCGGGGGCACTGATCTCCTGCGGGAGAGCAGAGAGCGAGAACCTTGAAATCCTCGCCGAAATATTCTCTGAGCAGAATCTTTGCCTTTCCCCAGAAATCCGAGGATATGAAATATCTCTGCTCGAGAATCTGAGCGGGGCAGGCGAGATTGAGTACTGCTCCGGTTGGCTTGTCGTCAGCACCGTAAACGAAGAGCATCTCGATTCCGTTGTCGTTTCCGCCTTCAAGCGCGAAGAACTCCTTGGAATAGGAGTCGCCCCACATCTTTGCGGTTCCGTCCTTGTAAGTTACTCTGCGGTTCATTCCGACGGCAGCGCGTCCGAAAGCGGGAACATATCCGCCGGCAGAACGGTTTTTCCATGCTTCAACTGCGGCATCGGAGATTTTTTCAACGAGAAAACCGAAGGCTTCAACGGGCTCCATGAGGTTGTCCGTTTCCTTGTTTCCGTTGCCGAAGGCGGGAGCGCTCTCGAGGCCGAGATATACGGACAGAGCGTTGAGGCCTCTGGAGCAGCCGGATTCATAGTAAGCCGAGGTATGAGTATGAGTTGCATTGACGATGAGCTTGGATACATCGAAGTCCGGAATTACGGGAGCGATGCGTTCTCTGATTTTATCAACCAGTGCGGCATATACATGAGTAAGGTCGCAGGAAATAAGGATAGCCTGCTCTTTGCCCGCCTCGATTGCGAGGGCTGTGGCGGTGATGGGCGTTTCGACATACTGGGAAATTCTGTCATAGAACTGTCCTTCGAGCATTAAACGCTTGTCGGGAGTGATGCTGATCTCGGACCAGCCGAATTTCAGTGATTCTTTCATTGAATAACCTCAAATAATAAATATTACTTTAATAAGCGGCCTTTATGCCGTTCGGGAAAACTTTGCGGTAATAATCGATGTATTTGGACGCATCGTTTTTGTTGGAGGAGTAAAGAATGTACTTGGAATAAGTGTACATCTGATTTACCAGAGAAGTGTGATTTGCAATATAACCCGAGGCATTGAGCGCTTCCATATTGACGGTTATTCCGTCGAAGGGAGTGAAGGTCTTGTTAGAATTATTGTAAAAACCGTAGTCGGTAATCCAGTTGTAGTTTGTTCCGATGGCACCCGTGCCGTTCGACATGTTCAGAATTACAAAGCCCTCGGCGGTGGAGAGAATATCGTGACCCATAATGAGTCGGGAATCATATTTCATTCCGAAGAGGTTGAGAACGGTGGGGAGAACATCGATGGCGGAGCATACCTTTGTTACCTTTACGGGCTGCTTCATTGAGGGAGACCAGATTATGAGAGGAGCACGGTAAAGGTTGTAGTTGATGAATACGTTTTCGGCGGGAATTCCGTAGAGCTGAGAGAGCGCAAGGGAGTTCTTGTCGTCGTTTCCGGTGATATCGTAGGGATAATGGTCGGGGCACATAACGAACACGGTATCCTCGAGAACACCCTTCCTGTCAAGCTCCTCGATGAGGGTTTGCACCATAAGCTCAACCTCATACTGGGCTGCGAGGAATGAGAGGGCATCCTCGTTGGTGTAACCGAGGTTCATCGCCGTAACCTCCGCGCGATGGCGCAGAGACTGACGGTTTCCGTCCCAGGTCTGATGCGGATGTCCGCTGATCGTCATATAATAAATGTGGAAGGGCGAGCCGTCGGAGGGAATGAAGGAGAGGGAGTTGTCCGCAAGCTGCTTGTCGGAGCAGGGCCAGCCTGAATCGAACGTAACGTTCCAGCCCGCGGAGCCTACAAGGGGCTTTGTGGTCAGGGATTTGATTCCGTACCACTCATATCCGTAATTCGGATGAGAATCCTCGCGGCCGTAATAGGTATATTCACCGTTATGGAAGGCGTAGCATTTGTATCCGAGGCTCTTGAACTGATTGCCGAGAGTGAAGGGCTGATAGGTGTTTGAGCTTCTCCAGAGGGCGAGCTCGTTATAAAAGTTGCCCGTGAGGTTTGCGTATTCGCCGGTGTTGGTGGAGCCGCCCCAGTTGGAGCAGAAGTAGTTTTCGAACACAAAGCCCTCGTTCTTCATCTTCCAGAGTGTGGGGGTCAGAGTCTGGTTGATTGCGGCGGGCGCCCATGATTCAACCGTGATGAAGATGAGGTTTTTGCCCTCAAACATACCCGTGTACTCGTTTTTGTTTGTGGGAGCTCTGTTTGAGAACCATGTATGCGCGTTTTTGAGGTTCGTGTTTCCGGATGCGGAGGCGATAAGGGCGTTCCAGTCGATGTTTAAGACATTGGGGCTTGTATCAAGGGGCTTAGGAGGCTCTGTGATTTCCTGTGTCTCCGTCGGACCGCCTGTGGTCGGACCTTCGGTTCCCGGAGTGCCGGTTATGACGGGAGAGTCCGTATGGGGCTTTTCCGCAGTGGTGCCGAAGAGCTCTTCATAGTTGTAGGTCGTTTCTTCGCCGCCGGGAACGACGGGATCGGGCCCCGTGCTGTTGTTTCCGAAGAGATAGTATTTGGTATCGAGTCTCAGCGCCGTGAGAATGCCGAAGCGGCTGGCGGCATCGGTCATTCCGAAGCCTGCTCCGTAATAGTACGCGTCCTCAAATACACCGTCGTGCGCTTTGACATAGCCGACGCCTCCGAAAAAGAGGATCGCGGACATGCAGAGGCCGGCGATGCGCTTTACCCAGCTCATAGACTGAATTTTTATGGATTTTCTTGCGAAAACCGCATATAAAATGAACGGGATGAGCAGGAGGAAAATCGTGAACAGATTGTCGAAAATCAGCGCAAGCGTTTCGCGCCAGAAGAGGGCTATCTGTCCTCCGACCTCCATGAGGTTCCAGTAGAAGAAATCGTGCGAGAACTTGCAGTATACAAGCTGAACGCCGAAATAAACCGTTACAATCCCAAGTATCGCAAGGGAGACGAAATAGTTTATTTTGCGGTTTTCGAAAATCGATCCTATGAGCGAGACGAGAATTCCGGCAGAGAAGCCGAAAAGAATCGCATATGCAAAGAACGATGTGCTGAGCATTTTGTAGATGGCTATGTGCAGGACAAATTCCAGATATGCGAACGCAATCGGGAAGAATATGAGCTGCATCCAGTTATTGAACTGTCTTACCTCGGGGTCCTTGTCCTCGGGACGTCTTCTGACCGTCCGGCGGTTTTGCGGCTTCGGCGGGACCGCGCCGGGTTTTACGCTGCCGAATTGCTGGGTTCTGATGTTATCGTTGTCGTATTTCATAATAGATTGTTATGTGGGTGCGGTATCACTTGTTGTGATAGAGTTTCTTCGTCTGGTAAACCGGCTCCGTAGTAAGATTTACTCCGATCTTTTTAAGAAGTTTTTCGTCAACAGGCGAGAGGATAACGGTGGAGTGGGCGTCGCAGCCGCGGAGCTTGTCGAGCTGGTCTATGGCTCGCTCGGCCTCGGGGGACGATACGGCGCATACGGAGAGCGCGAGGAGGACTTCATCGGTGTGCAGACGGGGATTGTGGTTTCCGAGATGCTCGATTTTCAGGTGCTGAATGGGGGCGATGACGTTTGGGGAGAGAAGATGCAGGCTGTCATCGATGCCTGCAAGAGCTTTCAGAGCATTGATGAGACACGCCGATGTGGGACCGAGAAGCTCCGATGTCTTTCCGGTGACGATTCTTCCGTCGGGAAGCTCGATGGCGGTTGCGGGAGCTCCGGTTTCCTCAGCCTTCTTCAGAGCCGCAGCGACGACGGGACGGTCGGACACGGAGAGTCCGGCCTGCTTCATCTGAAGCTCGTGCTTGATGATGATGTCGGGCTTGAGCTCGCCTTCCCTGATTGCGCAAAGGGCCTTGTAATAGCGGCGGATAATCTCCTGATTTGCGGCCTGTCTTACGGCGTCGTCATCGAAAATACAGAAGCCGGCCATGTTCACGCCCATATCCGTGGGGGACTTGTAGGGGCAGCTGCCGTAGATCTTTTCGAAAATAGCCTCGAGAACGGGATATATTTCAACATCGCGGTTGTAATTGACGGTTGTGATGCCGTATGCGTCAAGATGGAAGGGGTCGATCATGTTGACATCGGCAAGGTCGGTGGTTGCAGCCTCGTAGGCGATGTTTACGGGGTGCTTGAGCGGAATGTTCCAGATGGGGAAGGTCTCGAATTTGGCATAGCCGGCTCTCACTCCGTGCTTGATTTCATTGTAAACCTGAGAGAGGCAGACAGCCATTTTTCCGCTTCCGGGACCGGGAGCCGTAATAACCACGAGAGGCTTTTCGGTTTCGATATAGTCGTTCTTGCCGTAGCCCTCGTCGGATACTATTTTGTCCACATCCGAGGGATATCCCGCGATAGCGTAATGGCGGTAAACCCTGATGCCGAGATTTTCAAGCTTTTCCTTGAATGCGACGGCCGCCGGCTGCGATTCAAAGAAGGTGAGGCATACTCCGCCGACATAAAGGCCGAAATGCCTGAAAACGTCTATAAGTCTCAGTACGTCCGAGTCGTAGGTGATGCCGATGTCGGAACGCTTTTTGTTCTTTTCAATATCTCCGGAATTGATAACGATGATGATTTCCGCCTGGTCCTTCAGCTCGAGAAGCATCTTCATTTTGCTGTCGGGCTCGAAGCCGGGGAGTACGCGCGATGCGTGATAGTCGTCATAGAGCTTGCCGCCGAATTCCAGATAAAGCTTTCCTCCGAAGGTCCCTATTCTTTCTCTGATTTTTTCCGATTGAAGCTTCAGATATTTGGCATTATCGAAGCCGATTTTATTCTTTGTTTCCAAGTGCTGATGCCTGCCTTTCCCCCAGACCTCCGTTTTTTTCGACAACACGGAGGTATTATATAAAAATACATAATAATTATACTATAATATAGAGTTTTTTTCAATTGTTTTTTTAAAAAAAGTGGCTTTTCGAAAAAAACGATGTCAGTGAACGGCTTTTCCTGGTTTCACGGACTGAATTATGCCGCAAAAAAGAACCTCCCGTGTTTGCTTCCGCTTTAATTTCTGCTGCAGAAATTTCTTGGAAAAATCACAGTTTTTACTTAAGAAATCACTTTGGAAATTAACGGATAATAACACAAAAAATACATATGTTATAAAAAATGATTCTACTGTTGACAAAACGGAATTAGTATGCTATAACCCGAGTTTGCCGGAACAACAAAAACAGCCGATGTCCAAAATGAAGGATTTCGGCTGTTTTCGCCTTGAAAA
>JAKSPQ010000069.1 GCA_024404665.1 Clostridia bacterium | reverse complement strand
ATAAAAAATCGGAATTGTTCATAATATCACCGTCGCACTCGCCGGCAAACCCGAAACGCAGGTCGGTCCGGCCGATTGAATTTTTCAGTCAAGCATCAGTCCCGGGAAACTTTTGTAGTTCAGGAAATCCTCGACGGCAGCATCGACTCCGCCGACTGCCTCGAATTTTGCGGCATCGACGCCTTTTCCGAGTGCGACGACGTATGCCGCGCCGGCGGCTCTTGCAGATGCGACGCCGGAATAGGAGTCCTCAAACACGATGCATTCAGACGGATCCGCTCCGAGCCGTGCCGCGGCGCGGATGTAACCGTCGGGGGCGGGCTTGCCGGGAAAAGTGCCGTTATCGTAAACGACATTATCGAAATCAAACCATTTTCCGAGATTCAGATTGGGACTCGAGAAATAAAACTCCACGTTGTATCTGTCGGAACCGGTGGCAATGGTCATTGGATAGCCCGCCGCCTTCAAAGCGTCAAGGAACTCGGCGCAGCCGTCGACAAGCCTGTATACATCGGTGTCCGCGGCGCAGCGTCTGCGGTATTCGGCTTCCTTAAGATAGGCCTCCCTCTCGATTTCACTCGGATCGGTAATGCCGAAATAATAGCCCAGTATCGTCGCGTTGTCGCAGCCGAACAGATGCTTCGAATACTCTGATTTCGGTCCGGGATCGATACCCGCCTTTCTCAGTTTTTCAAGCCAGACAGCCTCGTGGATTGCGGAATCGTACATCATGGTACCGTTGAAATCAAATAAGACCGCTCTGACCTTTTTCTTTACGTTTGGGGCATTCATAAGCCTCGTCCTCCGGGAAGATATCATATAAGCCGTGCCGCTTTTCGAAGCGGCATGATTCCGGCCGGATCTTCCCATATATTATACCGCAAACTTCCTTTTCTGTCAATAAAACGGGCTTTTTCTCCGCAATAAGCTTCTCATGGCGGGAATGAACCAACATCGGAGAAAGCCAATCACGCGGTACAGGCACACAACTTTGACTAAAAGTCCTTTTTTGCCTTTATAAAATCCGTAATGTTTACATGTTCAATACCGTTTCGCTTTTGCAGGAGCGTGTCGGTCGTCATAACATATTTCGGATAATTGTCTCCCCTGATGCTTTCCAGACTGTGATACTCTCTGTCCTCAGTTTTTCGGCTTTCCAGAACCGTAAAGGCCACCTGAACATAAGCGTAGGACATATCTCTTCCGCGCAAAATGAAATCGCATTCCAGATTGCCGATTCTGCCGACGCTGATTCCGTAATCCTTGCTTGCCGCGTAGGTATATACGATATTCTCAAGTGTCGGACCGAAGTTGATCCTGCCATCCGTGTTCAACGCATAATAGAAAGACAAATCGCTCAGATAATACTTCTTTTCACCTGAAAGAGATTTTCTCGATTTCATATCGAAGCGGTCACATTCCATCAGAATCTTCGCGCTTTTGAGCGCCTCAATGTATTTGCCGACTGTCTCTCTCTTGACGGAAACGCCTGTCTTAGCCAAATCCTCCACTATGTTCCGGATGCTTGTTGTCGAGCCGAAATTATTGATAATATATCTCATCACGGTATCAAAGACGGTTCTGTACTTGACGATAACTCTTTTTTTAATATCCTTCTGATATATTTCGTCAATCAATCCCCGCACATAAGTGCGTTTATCAGCGAGAGAATCCAAACGGACAGTATAAGGGAAACCTCCTTCATAGATATAATTTCTGAGTTCCGTCATGGTATCTGCGGATACCTCTTTATGAAAAAACGCTTTCATGTCGAGATACTCATCAAAGGTCAGCGGAAATACATTGAATTCAATACAGCGTCCGGTCAGCTTTGTGGCAAGCTCGCCTGACAAAAGATAGGAATTTGAGCCCGTAATGAAAATCGAAATATCGCCCTCTTCTCTCCACGAGTTTATTACCGTTTCAAATCCTCTGACATTCTGCACTTCATCAATGAAAAGATATTTCTTTCCCTCGGAGTCGGCGTTCTTTTCAATCAAGGCATCCAGTTCTTCCGGCTCGGAAAGTCCCAGATACGGTCTTTTATCAAGGTTGAAGTACAGTATGTTGTCATCCGGAACGCCGCTGTTTTGCAGTTCACGGACAATTAGATTCATGAGCGACGATTTACCGCACCGTCTTACGCCTGTAATAACCTTGATGATTTCGCATTCGTGATAGAATCCCCGTATTTTCGAGAGATATTTTTCTCTCGGGAACAGCTCCTGACTTATGACATGTTTCATTTGGTATTTCCTCCGACCATTGTGCGTCCATTATAGCACACGCAAATCATTTTGTCAAGTTGTGAGGGTATTTTTTTAAGTTTTTATAAATTATACCCCCACAAAAGGCATTTATAAATTAAAAAAGAATCATTCAATCAATTATCGCTCCCATAAGTTTTCTCCGTCCGTCTTTCGAAAAAAACGAAAAAACACGGGGCTTTCCTCTCTGCCGTATATTTATAATAAAAAAGAAAAACGGCCGGCAGAAACTGTTTTTCGGCAATAATCGCTTCTCATGGCGGGTATAAGCGGGTCCCGGAGAAAACAGTATTTGACATTACGGTCATTTTGTGATAAAATAAATAGTAGAATATTGTAACCGATTTGGTCCGGAGGCTTTTCCGTGCCTCCGAAAAAATGATAGATTTATGTAAAAACAAAAGTATGAATAATCATAATAAGGCATTTTATCCTTCGCTGAAAAGGCTTTTTGCCGCTCTCAGCCTCGGAGCCGCGGCGCTTTATGCCGTTTCCGCGGCAGGCTGCGCTTCCGGCAGAGTCATTTCCAAAACCGCGGAAGAAGGCTTAGTAATATCGGCCTCGTACAGAGACGACGGCATATCCGGCATATCCGTAACCGCCGACGGAAAAGAGACCTTCTCGAGAAAGATCAGTCAGGCATCGGGCAACCGTCCCTATACAGATAACGACGGTCTCGATTACGGCCTGTATGTCGGCGACATCGACCTCGACGGCTTCACCGACATCGCCGTATGCGTATCAAGGCGCGACGGTGCCGAAAAATACGCTTTTTATTTCGGCGACGGCATCGGCGGCTTTACAGAGCTTAAGCAGCTCTCAAAGCTGAAGTCACCGGTTTTCGGAAAGGGCGACGGAAAAATCTCATCCTATTCCGAAATCACGGAATACGAATCAAGAGGAATTCCGGGTCAGCCCGATATTTACACGGAATGTCACATGACCGAATACTGGGGCAGAAACGGCGAAGGAAAGGCCGTAAAGCTCGGCGCATCCTCTCTGACCTTTTATTCGGAGGAGGATATTTACTGTCTCGCGACATATGTTCCGGACCCGGAAAAGCCCTCGGAGCTCACGGAGGACACGGAAATCTGGATACATCCCTCTGTGCTCGGGGATTACGGGCTCACACCCTTCGCGCTCAGGTGAAGGCATTGATTATCGCACGTTAATTCCATAATACCGCATCTTCTGCCGGGAGCACCGGCAATACATCTCATTTTCAGGAAAACAAGCTCATTGTGCATTTTGCAAGCGGAAAGGCAGCTTATCATGAACGACAAGAAAACAGCAATCATTATCGGCGCAGGTCCCGCAGGTCTTACGGCGGCATATCTTCTCCTTAAGCAGACCGATTTAAAGCCGGTAATCCTTGAAGAAAGCGAATATATCGGCGGTATTGCCCGCACTCACGAGTACCACGGCAACAGAATGGACCTCGGCGGACACCGCTTCTTCTCAAAAAGCGAGGAAGTCAATAAGCTCTGGCAGGAGCTCATGCCGCTTCAGGGAAAGCCCTCATATGACGATATAAAGCTCGGCAACACAAAGGCTCTCGCCGAAAACGGTCCCGATCCCGAAACCGAGGACAGAGTGTTCCTGCTCCGCCGCAGACTCTCCAGAATCTTCTTCCTCCACAAGTTCTTTGATTATCCCCTTTCCCTTAAGGCGGAAACCTTCAAAAACATGGGCTTTAAGCGCACCATGAAATCCGGCTTCGGATATCTCGGCGCACAGCTCTTCAAGAAAAAGGAAGATTCCCTTGAGAACTTCTACATAAACCGCTTCGGAAGACCTCTGTACGAGATGTTCTTCGAATATTACACGGAAAACCTCTGGGGACGTCATCCGTCCGAAATCTCGGCGGACTGGGGAGCTCAGCGCGTAAAGGGTCTTTCTCTCTGGAAGGCCGTATGGAGCATTGTTTCCAAGCCCTTCACCCCCAAGAGCAAGGTTGAAACCTCCCTCATAGAGGAATTCTTCTATCCCAAGAAGGGTCCGGGACAGCTCTGGGAGTTCATGGCCGATGATATCAGAAGCATGGGCGGAGAAATCGTCATGAACTGTCATGTCCGCGACATCAATATCGAAAACGGCTCCGTAAAATCGGTCGTAGCCGACGACGGAAGAGTATTCTCGGGAGAGCAGTTCTTCTCCACGATGCCCGTAAAGGATCTGGTCGCCGGAATGGGCTCTGCCGTTCCCGCCGATGTCGCAAGAATCGCAAAGGGCCTTCCCTACCGCGATTATCAGACCGTGGGAATGCTCGTCGACAGGCTCATGCTCGAAAACAAGACAAAGTTCAAGACCCTCACCGGCGACGTTCCGGACTGCTGGATTTACATTCAGGACCGCGACGTCAAGCTCGGCAGACTTCAGATATACAACAACTGGTCTCCCTATCTCGTAAAGGACCCCGACCATACAATGTGGATAGGCCTCGAATATTTCTGCAACGAGGGTGACGAATACTGGAACATGACCGATGAAGACTTCATCGCCATGGCCAAAAAGGAACTCGTATCCATCGGCGTCATCGGCAATGAGAGCGACGTAAAGGACGCCTGCAGACTCAGAGACAAGAAGGCATATCCCGCATACTTTGACACATATTCGGAGTTCGATACCGTTAAGGATTATCTCTCCTCCATCGGAAATCTCTGGTGCCTCGGCCGCAACGGTCAGCATCGCTACAACAATATGGACCACTCCATGCTCACCGCCGTAGAGGCAGTCAGAGCTGTTGCCGAGGGCTCCGTCGACAAGACCTACGTATGGGGTGTAAACACCGAAAAGGAATACCACGAGGCCAAGTCCGGCGACACCGAAATCGCGGAAACCGAAGATAAAAAATGAGTGCTTCCACGCAGAAAAAAGAAAAGAAAAAGTCAGCCCTTTCGGGGATAAAGGATTTTTTCGGAAGGCTTGACGCATCGGGAACTCTTTCCGGGATACTGGCCTTCATATCCGTCGTTCTCTGCCTTGTTCCCGCGTTTGTTTACAGCGAATGCTTTGTGGATCACGATGCCCATATTGCTTATCCCCTGGAGAGCAATCCCAGCTCATATCAGCCCTATATTCAGCAGTTCGATGCATTTGAAAAGGGGCAGGCCGAGCTCGACGTAAGGGTATCGGGGCAGCTTCTCGAATGCAAGAACCCCTATGATCCCAACGAAAGAGCGGAGTCCCACGCATGGTACATGTGGGACAGAGCCATGTACAACGGCAAATACTATTCCTATTTCGGAATAGCTCCGCTCCTTACCGTTTATTATCCCCATTATCTTCTCAACGGAACGCTTCCCTCGGATTCCGAGGTCATGTCGGTTTTCCTGTTTATGGCGGCGATATTCATGCCGCTCTGCGTCTGGCTCTGGGCCTTCGCCTTCTCGCCTAAGCTTCCTAAGCTGCTTCTCCTTTTTGCCGCGCCGTCCTGCTTCTGGGCTACCATGATCACTCTGATAGCCAGAGGCCGCACCCCGTTTTATTACATAGCTTCCGTTGCGGCCTGCGCTTTTCTGACAGCCTTCCTGTTCTTTGCTCTTCTTGCATATAACTGCAAAAAGAGATGGGCAGTATACCTCAATCTGGCGCTCGCCGGCATTTCTTTCGGCCTCTGCTTCCAGTCCAGAATAAATACGGCGTTCTGCGCGGCAATCGTGGTTGTTCCGGCTCTCTGGTTCCTGATTATCGCCCGCGAGCGTAAGGCAAAGAAAAAAGCAAGAGCTGCGGAAACGGTCTTTGAGCTTGCGGCTCTGGGTCTTCCCGTAATGCTGTTCTTTACAGGCTCCATGATCTTCAACGCCATGAGGTTTTCGGGCCCTCTGGATTTCGGCACCGACTATCAGCTGACAGTGGCCGACGTATCCACGTATAAGATGCACGGCAGCTGGATTATTCCGTCGGTATATCACTACATTATTGCGCCTCTTTCCGACGGTGAAGCCTGGCCCTATCTCAATTTCAATTACACATATTTTACGGATTACGGCACTTATATTTACCGCGATGCGAGCATGGGTCTTCTCAACATTCCGCTGATGTTTTCTCTGTTTCTCGCCCCCGCGGTCTGGTTTTCCGAAAAGTACTCCGTTCGCAGAAAGGTTATGACGCTGTCCGCCGTTATCGCGATTCTTGTCACGGCCTGGATCAATACCTGCCTTGGCGGAATCATTTACAGATACACCTGCGATATGACCGTCATCGCCGCGTTTTTCTCGGCCATTATTCTGCTGTCCGTGTGCGAGACGGTTCTGAAATCCTCAAAGCGTGCCGGTAAAATCCTCGTAATAACCGCTGCATTTCTGTTAATGATAATATCCGTTTACGTATGTATAAGAATAAGCCTCTTAAACGGAAACGGAAACGTTATATCCTATGACGACGAAACCGCCGAAAAGTTCGCTAAGTTCCTGTTTTTCAGAAAATAAGCCGGATAATATCCGAAACAGCAACGTCCCCCGAATCTCCTCGGGGGACGTTGCTGTTTGTTTTGAATTCCGCTATCTGCGCGATATCAAAAAGTTTACGTGACAGGTATGATAAAACGACTGACTCATATTGATTGAATATCGGTTCGGGCACTTGTTGCCGAAAAACAGCGATTGTCAGTTTTCTCCGGCAACGGTCACAATGACTTTTCCGGACGAGCAGTGTCTGCGTGTGACGATCTCCTCGGGAAGCTCTTCAAGGGAAATGACGGCGGATATAAGCTTCTCCGCATCCACGGCGCCCGACGCCAGAAGCGCCAGGGCGCGCTCTGTCGTGTCCGGGTTGATATATGAGAACTTGATCGTGAGTTCCTTTAAGAATGCGTCGTAGAGTCCCAGAGAGGCCTTGGCGTCGGGCCTTCCGACTCCGAAGAGCACGACGGTCGCGCCCTTGTCGGCAATATCGATTGCCATCTCGGCGGTTACGGGCAGACCTACGCATTCAATGACTCTGTCGATGTGTTCAAAGCCGCATGCGGCAAGCTTCTCCTTCACGTTTCCGTCTGCGGAAGATACGAAGACGGACGCTCCGTTTTCACGGGCCTCCTTCTCCTTGGGAAGACAGTCCACTGCCGCAACCTTACCCGCAACCCTGGAAACCAGCTGAAGCATCATCTGGCCTATCGCTCCGCAGCCGATGACGGCAACGGTTTCCCCGGCCTTTACGCCCAGGTTATCGTATCCGCGAAGGCAGCAGGCGAGGGGCTCGCAGAGCGCCGCATACTTCAGCGGCAGGCTGTCCGGAACACGATATACGTTTTCGACGGGAGGGCAGATATACTCGGCCATTCCCTTTACGACTCCGCGCGAAGCCGAGCAGAGGTGCGCCTTTCCGTTACGGCAGTAAAAGCATTTTCCGCAGTGCCAGTTGGGATCGACGGTTACTCTGTCGCCGACCCCGAAGCCGGTTACTCCCTCTCCGAGCGCGACGATGACGCCGGACGCCTCGTGTCCGAGCGGTACGGGATAGGTTACGGGACGCGAGCCCGCCATTCCGGCGAATTTATGGAGATCGGTTCCGCAGAGTCCGCAGTATGACACCGCGATTTTAACGCATCCCGGATTCAGTGCGGGCTCCGGAAAGTCCGTCACTTCAAGTATTCCCTTTCCTTTAAGAACAGCTGCTTTCATGATTTATATCTCTTTTCTTTTTTGTATTTAAAAGGCATGTTAAAAACCATTAAAGCTTCTTTAACATGCCTTTACAGATACTGACGGTCAGTGAACTCTGTTTACTTCAATCTTGCGGTTATAGGGCTCGTACTTCTTGATTCCGAGAACCTTCATAAGCTCCTCATAGGACTTGTCTCTGAGCTCATCGGTGGAGGCCTCGAATACGAACAGTCTGTCTACGTTTTTGGAGCCGTCGAGCACGGGAGGCTCTACGTTTTCACCGGCAAGGTAAGCGTCGATGTCGGTATATACGTTGGGATCTCTCTTTGCGGCCTCGGGGTCCTCCTTCTTTCTTTTGAGGAGTCTGGACTTCAGCTCGTCCTTTGAAACATGAACGAAGATGACCATGAACTCGCAGTCTTCCTTCTCAAAGAAGGTGTGGAAGGTATCGAAAGCGGGGCAGTTACCCTCGCTCTCCTTCTTAAGCTCGGAGGTATAGGGAGCATTGACTATGACGAGCTTGGAGAACTGAAGTCCCTTGATGAGCACGTCTCTCGTGGAATCGTATTCGGGATTTCTGATGAAATCCTTGAAGAACTTGCTGTGACGGTCGCAGAGAGCTATTTCAGAGCGGTTGTAAGGTATATCCGCGTCCGCGGGCACAAGAGCATCTACGGCCCTGAATGTGGCAACGGAGGTCGGTACCAGATCGTCCTTGTCGAAATAATAGCAGTTGCCGCTGTTCTTTGCGATGTTGAGCGCAAGAGTGGTCTTTCCGGAGCCTACGGGGCCGGAAACGATGATAAAGCGTTTTTTGAACTTTTTCATTTGGATTGCTCCTTGAGTATATTTATTATCGCTCTATATTATACAGCAAAATCACAAATAAATCAATAGATGTTTTTGGCGGCGGCGCAATTCGTCTCACAGCATGCCGAGGCTTCAAAAGCCCAGCCGTTTTTCGGCCGTCAAAGACATCGTCGCACCCGATATTCGGGCAATCCTAATCAGACAAGTCCCGCTCTTATGACGGTCCAGCCGTTGTCCTCGCGGGCTCCGCGGGCGATGAGTCCGTTCTTTACAACGGCGCCCATTACTTCATCGGCCCTTTCCGAGATGATTCCCGAAAGGAACAGCTCGGTTTCGGGCTTCATATAAACCGATATGTCGGGGAGCAGTCTCAGAATTATATCCGCGACTATATTTGCGCATATGATATCGTACTTTGCCTTCTTTACGCCTGCCAGCAGGTCCGAAACACCGCACTCGACGTTCTCCGTAAAGCCGTTGAATTCAAAATTCTCGCGGGCCACGTCGACGGCAATCGGATCAATGTCGTATGCGTTGCAGGATGCTGCTCCGAGCTTCATGGACACTATGCCGAGGATACCGCTGCCGGTGCCCAGATCGAGGACGCTATCGCCCTTCTTAACATACTCGCCGAGCATGCCGATGATGCCCTTTGTTGTCTCGTGTGAGCCGGTTCCGAATGCCAGTCCCGGATCCATTCTCACGATGATTTCGTCCTTTGCGGCATCGTACTTTTCCCACTTGGGAACTATGACGATTCTGTCTCCTATGTGCAGAGGCTTGTAAAACTGCTTCCAGTTGTTCACCCAATCCTCTTCCCTTACGGTTCCGACATCGACGGTAGCCTCGATGCCGTCCGCCGCAAGCTGACCCTTGAGATATGCCAGGGTTTCCTCGGGGTCCTGCTCAGCCGGAAGAAAAACCGATACCGATGCAACCGTTCTGTCCGCCTTGAGTATGGAATCCTCGGCAAGCTCGCCGTACATCCCGTGAAGATTGAAATCCGAATAATCCTCAATCATAAGTCCCGTGTCTATGACGCTCATTACCGCCGTAAGCCTGTCGAGGAACGGGGTTCTGACCGTTGCTTTTATCTGTGTCCATTCGCTGTATTCGTAAGCGGCCATTTTCTGTCCTTTTCCGAAAAAACGCCGGAATGTCTTTTCGTGATATCCGGCGTTTTTCTGTCATTTATTAAAAATTCTCTTTATAAAGCTCGTGCGTTTCGAGTAATTACCCTCTCCGCACGCCTCTCCGAACTGCTTGAGCAGGTCTCTCTGCTTTGCGTTGAGGCTCTTAGGGATTTCCACGATCACCGTGAATACAAGATCCCCCTTCCGGCCGCTGTTTACGTTCGGAAGTCCCAAGCCCTTCATTGTAAAGCGGGTTCCGCTCTGTGTGCCCTCGGGAATCCTGTACTTTTTTGTTCCCTCGAGCGTCGGAACGTCTATTTCGGCTCCGAGCGCCGCATCGGTTATGGAGATCGGAACATCGCAGAAGAGCGTGGTTCCCTCCCTCGTGAATATCTGATGTCCCGATACTCTGACCTCGATGATGAGGTCTCCGTTTCCTCCGCCGTTGCTTCCGCTGTTGCCCTCGGCTCTGAGAACGATGCGGTTGCCGTCGTCAATTCCCGCAGGAATCGAAACGGACAGATTCTTAGACTCTCTTATGATACCGCTTCCGCGGCAATCGGGGCAGGGGTTCTTGATAATCTTTCCGCTTCCGCGGCAGGCATCGCAGGTCGCGGTGGTCTGGAAGGCCATTCCGCCGAGTCTCTGAGTGACTCTCTTCTGGCCTGAGCCTCCGCAGGACTGGCATTTTTCGGCCTTTCCGTCGGCCGAACCGGAGCCCGAACACTTGGGGCAGGTTCTGAGTCTGTTAAACTTAACGTCCTTCTTTACCCCGAATGCGGCTTCCTCAAAGCTTATTCTAACGGAAACACCTATATCATCGCCCCTCATGGGCGCATTTCTGCGCGATCCGCCGCCTCCGAATCCGCCTCCGAAGAAGGAACCGAATATATCTCCGAGATCTCCGAAGTCCGAGAAGCCCGAGAAGCCGGCTCCGCCCGCTCCTCCGGCACCCTGTTCAAATGCCGCATGTCCGTATCTGTCGTACGCAGCCTTTTTTTCGGGATCCGAAAGGATGGAATAAGCGTCGTTGACTTCTTTGAATTTTGCATCGGCAGTCGGATCGTTCGGATTCAGGTCCGGGTGGTATTTCTTGGCCAGAGTCCTGTATGCTTTTTTTATCGTTGCTTCGTCGGCATTCTTATCTATGCCGAGCACTTCATAGCAATCTCTTTTAGAGTTGTCTGCCATTTTACGGTCACTACCTGTCTTCTTTTATAAACTCTTAATGGCTGCCGCGGAAAACCGCGGCAGCCTCTGTCCGTATTACGGATTATTTGTTGCTGTTGTCCTCGTAGCTGGCGTTGTAATAGCCGTCGTTAGAGCCGCCGTTCTGACCGTCATTGCCGCCCATATTATTGGGATCAAAGCCGGCTCCGGCCTGTCCGCCGTTCTGAGCGTAGAGCTTCTCGGAGAGCTTTGCAAAAGCCTTCTGGAGGGCGTCGGTATCGGCCTTGATGGCATCCGTATCGCCGGAGGAGACAGTGCTCTTCAACTTCTCTACAGCGGCCTTTACGTCGGCGGTGTCGCTCTCGGAAACCTTGTCCTTGATTTCCTCAAGGGTCTTCTCGGACTGGAAGATCATGCTCTCGGCAGCATTCTTGACTTCAACGGCTTCCTTCTGCTTCTTGTCTGCCTCGGCAAACTGCTCGGCCTCGCGTACGGCCTTGTCTATGTCATCCTGGCTCATGTTCGTGGAGCTCGGGATGGTGATGTGCTGCTCGCGGCCGGTGCCC
>JAKSPQ010000068.1 GCA_024404665.1 Clostridia bacterium | reverse complement strand
GCAATGTGCTGTCGGGCACATTGTGCCCGCGTGAGGATACGGCTTTCCGGCTGACGGCGGCAGTCTTTTTGGATTGCTTTTTGTCTGATCTCTGAAGACAATATGTAATTACGGCAAGTATCAGCCGGGAGCGCGGTGGCCGAATGGAATCAGGGACAGGCGCGGACGTTTATTTTATCAGCCAGACGGGAGTTCCCTCTTCAAGGATGGCCTTGACGAATATTTCAATTCCGATACCGACAAGGATCACTCCTCCGAGAATCGAGGCTTTACCTGACAGAAGCGTGCCGAACTTTTTTCCGATAAATATTCCGCCCATGCAGATGCCGAAGGTCACGATGCCGATGATGAGCGCTTCGGTGAGAGCCTGAACCCAGGCGAGCTCTGAAATCGTAAATCCGACGGAGAGCGCATCGATGGACGTTGCGATGCCCTGAATAATAAGCGCCATAACACCGACGGCTGGCTTTTCATCGCCGTCGTCCTTGTTCATTATACCCTCTACAAGCATTTTGCCGCCGATGTAAAGCAGCAGAAGGAGAGCAATCCAGGGAATAAATTTTCTAAACGCCTCAAAATAATCCGCAATGGTAACGACGCAGAACCAGCCAATGAGCGGCATGGCAATCTGAAATCCGCAAAACGTTCCGGAGATTGCGCACATTCTTTTCAGGCCCATATTCGGCTCTCCCATCGCATTCGCTGCCGATACGGAGAAGGCATCCATTGCAAGAGCGACGCCCAGGAGCACGCTTGTCAGAAAAAAAGAAAGAGTCCAATTCATCAGGATACCCCTTTAACAGTCGGGCTGCCCCAAGGCTTTATGCCCTCGGACAGCCGGATTATGATACTTTTTATTCAATCAATACTGTCTCGAACCGGGTCTTGCGACGTTGATCGAGCCCTCGGAAATCAGATTGAGCCTTCCGATGGACTTACCGGTTCCCTTTGCGACACAGTTTATCGGGTCCTTGGCAACAACCGTCCTGATTCCGGTAAATTCGGTAATCAGCTCTGCAAAGCCCTTGAGATTCGCTCCGCCGCCGGTCATCACAATTCCCTTTCGGGTAATGTCGGAAATAAGCTCCGGAGGAGTTCTCTCGATTACCTGGCAGATTGCGTCAAGAATAGACTGTATGGGCCCGAGCATCGCCTCAAGCATTTCGGCCGAGCTCAGCGTCACATTTTTCGGAACGCCCTGCGCAAGACAGCGTCCGCCGTAATTCTTGGTAATATAAGGATTATGGCGAAAAACATTTCCGATTTCTATTTTCACTCTTTCGGCGGTCTGCTCGCCGATGAGAACGTTGTACTTTGAGCGAACATACTTTATGACGGCCTCGTTGAATTTATCGCCGGCCACTTTTATCGATTCCGACACCACGACGCCGTCGAGCGCTATGACGGCAATATCGGTGGTTCCGCCGCCGATATCGACAATCATGTTGCCGGTCGGCTCCGAAATATCAATCCCGGCTCCGATGGCGGCCGCAACGGGCTCCTCGATGAGGAACACCTCGCTTGCGCCGGCATTCTTTGCGGCATCGACGACAGCGCGCTCCTCAACCTCCGTAATACCGGAGGGAATGCACACGACGACCTTCGGCTTCGGATGGAACACAACACGCCCGTTTTTCGTAAACGCCTGCTTTATGAAGTAATCGAGCATGCTTAGCGTAACGTTATACTGGCTTATGACTCCGTCCCTCAGCGGTCGGATGGTTCTGATATTGGCGGGAGTTCTTCCTATCATTCCCTGAGCTTCCTTGCCGATGCAGATTACTTCATCGGTGTCGGCATCAACGGCAACAACGGACGGTTCGTTCACAACGATGCCGCCGTCCTTGTAAACAAGACAGGACGCAGTCCCCAAATCTATTCCGAGTGTTTTTCTGATTAGGAAATCCATTTTAAGACTGCCTCCTTCCGCAAAATATCACAGTATATAATTATACATCATAAAACCGAAAAAATCAACAGAAAAAGGAAATATCATCGCAAAAGATTAAAAAAAGCCCAGAGTGTGCGTTTATTCGTTTATTCCGTGGGTTTTTCGCAGACAGCGGCTATACTGCTTTTCCCTCTTGTAAAAAATGCATCCGCGAATCCCCCAGTAATCCGCTCCGAGAGCAAAAGGGGATGCAGCGAGAGCGGTGCCTCTCTTTGCATCCCCGTATTTGCGGTTACTGATTTTCGAAATAGGCTTTGGCGGACCTTGAATACTTTACCATTTCTTCAAGAAGGTTCTTAAGATCCGCATACACGGCGTTTCCGGGATTTTCATCGCAGATATTTATCATATTTCTTGCATATGCCTCCGCATTGTATACCATTTCGGAGGACGCCGGCACACCGTCGATGAGTATAACAGCCGTAACCGGCTGCCCGAGGTCGCATGCTCTCACGGTGGAAAGCTTGGCGGAATATCTGTCCTTTTCCTTTATGAAGGATGTGCCCGGAATAACCGCTGACTTTGAGCCGTCTATCAGCGATGAATACGTCAGAGACAGCGATACTCTGCTCAGAGCCACGTCTGCGGGAAGAATCATATAATACTTTAGCTCTATGTTGCTCCCGAGCACAACCGCCCTTGAGTTGAACGATGCGGCAGCCTCGGGAAGAACCGCTCCCTCCGGAAGATTCATCGAATCGAAGCTGACGGCTCCCTGAGTTCCGAGCTGCTTCTGAGCATCCGTAAGCTCAGCGTTTACCGGATTATCAAGATTGTAGTCAAACCATTTCTGGCTTGCGGCGGAATAATTCAGAAGGTCTACGAGCAGCGTTTTCAGCGAGGCCTTTGCAGTGCTCTGGCCGAGCATGGTATACGCGTATTTTTTAATGTTATAATTATCCGAGCCCGAGCAGTAATCCTTTCCATCGTATTCGGCATGGAGAACTGCGGATATTTCGTTTCCGATTTCGCTCGCGGATATATTTTTAAACGTAAATTTAAATCTGTTGTATCCCTTGGACGTATCAAGCCTGGGCGTCAGGAACACTCTGCTTTCAACGACGTTGCCGTCTCCGTCGAAATCCTTTTTCACAACCTCCAGGCGGACATTGTCAAATTTTGAATAGTCTGCTCCGTTGGAGCCTAGCGTGAAGTAGTAATTGAGCGAAAGATCGTTTTCAACCGTGCATGAATGCGACACTGAAATGCTTGTAAACTGCGACAGTCTTCTGGAGTAGCCGCATCTTGAACATATATTGCTGACAAAATCGTGATGACCGTAGCAGAAATACTGTTCTTCGGCGGCAGCAGCCTGGCTTGCATTCACGCCGGTTTTGAAAGACAGAGCCCCGTCCTCATAGCTTAGTCCGAAGATAACCGTAGTATCAAAGGGGGATACGTCAAGAGAATAGAATACCTCAGGATTCGATGAGGCCTCGGGATTTAATCTGTATATGACCTTTCCGTTGGAATAATAGAGATATTCGCCGTCGGTGGTAAGCGAATTGTACGTATACATATTATATTCGTTATCGCCTGTGTAAACGACCGAATAGTAGGAGCTCTTCCAGCTTACTCTGGGTCGTACCGCCACAGGCCCCGAGGCAGTCCATTCCATGAGGGCGCCATCGGTGTACGACGCAGGGGCACTGTTAGTGCCGATGAAGTTATTCATGTAATAGATTTTTCCGTTAAGCAGAACAAACGGGGAGACCGATGACTGCCAGATCGCATCGGAAAAACCGTCATAATCCGTCGATGCCGACGCATCGCCGTAATCCGAGGCATTATGACCGGTAGACGCCATGCCTGCCGATGAACGAAGGAAATTGCTGTGCGTTATAAGTCCGGAGATTCCGTTTTGTCCGTCGTACACGGGATCGTCCCATGCAACATCCACGTAGTATGTTTTTCCGTCGATTTTAACGGTATTCCATACGTGCGACAGAGCCTGTGACGACACGGTTGCTGCCTCTATGCCTACCGCGGTCAGCAGCTTTTCATAGGCCTCTGCATAGCCTGCGGCATTCGCTTTTTTACCGTCGAATATACCGTTCTGAGACGGGGCGGCATCCGTATGGAATTCGGCGTAGGCCGCAAGTCTGTCGTGAAGCAGCAGCGCCTTCTGAACATCTGTAAGAGCAACGTTGTCCTTTATTCCGTCAAGCATTCCCTCAAGCTCCGGCGTAAGCTCCCGGCCGTTTGCCGAAGCGCTCAGGGTTATTTGTTTATCTATATCATCCGCGGAACCGTCTGCGGCTCCTGCGGTAAGACAGGCGGGGGCAAGAAGACAGAATGCGGAAAGCAATGCCGCTGTCTTTTTCCAAATAGAATTCATTCCCGTTTTTCCCTCTCTGTATTGTATTCTTGTCCTTTCAGTCCTAACGAAGCATTCAGAACCGAAAAGCCTTTCATTGTATTATACATCATTTTTTTGCAAAAATCAACCGAAAAAACACCGATATTGAAAAAAAAACGAATGAACTGCCCCCAAAAGGCGTTTTCAGGGCAGTTCATCGTTTTGGATTTTACTTATTCTCAAAATATGCCTTTGAGGATCTGATGAACTTCACCATTTCCACAAGAAGAGGCTTAAGTCTTGAAAGCGATTTGTTTCCGGGATCCGAATCTGCGGATGCAATCATGGTCTTTGCATAGTACTCGACACTGTACATGAGCGGAGACGAAATCTGTTCACTGCCTCTCATGATCACAGCCTTAACCGGCTGGCCGAGGTCGCAGCCTCTTATGGTTGTAAGCTTGGCGCTGTATCTTACGGTTCCGTCGGAAAGAGTCTCTCTGACGAACTGACTTCCGGGTACAGTCACCTTTTTTTCTCCGTCAACCGCAGAAAAATACTCAAAGACAATGGAAACGCCGGAAATATCGGTTCCGACGGGGAACGTCATGTAATACTTTATTTCAATATTGCTTCCGAGTACGATTGCTCTGGATACAAACTTGGCTTCGGGATTTTCAAGCTTATCAACAGTCGGAAGCGTCAGAGTGCTCAAGTCGACAGGCTCCGTTGTGCCGAGTCTTCTCTGCTCTTCCGTAAGCTCCGCATTAACAAGATTATCCGTTCCGAGTCCGAACCACAACTGAGATTCTGCGGAATAATTCAGCAGGTCAACAAGGAGCTTCTTAATACCTGCGCCGGACGAGTCAAGTCCGATCATGGTATACGCATATTTCTTAATATTATAGCTGTCCGAACCGGAATAATAATCACGTCCGTTATAATCGCACACCAGTGCGGCGGACAATGCGTTGCCGACTTCGCTCGCTGCTATATTTTTGAAAGTAAATTTATATCGCGAGTACCCCTTGGTTTTGTCGACGCTCGGAGTGAGAATATACTCATTCCGGACCGTGCTTCCGTCGGTACCGAAATCGGTTTTGGTGATTACCAGACGTACATTGTCGAATTTACCGAAATCGGCGCCTTCTGCCCCGAGAGTGAAATAATAATTGAGGCTCAGGTCGTTTTCTACGGTGCAGGAATGCGAAACGGATATCGATGTAAACTGCGACAGTCTCCTGGAGTCCCCGCATCTTACGCAGATATTGTTCTCATATTTATGATATGCATAGCAATAGTAGCGCATATCCGATGCGGCCGCCTCCGCTGCGGTCTGTCCGACCTTGTACATAAATGCGCCGTCTTCATATTTGAAGCCGTATATTACGTTCAGATCGAGAACAGAGCCCGGAAGAGTCAGGACCTTTTCGGGAGTACCTCCCTTTTCAGGGTTATATCTGTATATGATTTTTCCGTTGGTATAAAACAGATCCTTGCCGTCAGTTGACAGCATATTGTAAGTATAAAGGTCATATGTACTATCGCCGGTATTGATAAGAGCCAGCGAGCTTCCCTTCCAGGATACCCTGGGACGAACGGCCACGGAGCCCTTGGGAGTCCACTCATACAGGCCGCCCTCGATATACGTATTCAGCTTGCTCTGATTTCCGACATAGTTGTCCATATAGTAAATTCTGCCGTTCAGAAGAACAAACTGTGTAATCGAATGCTGCCAGAACCCGGTCGATGCGCTGTCATAATCGGCAGATGAGGGCTCATCGTTGAAATCATCGGCATTATGTCCGGTTGATTTTATTCCGTCCGAGGAACGAAGGAAATTTACGTGCTGAACATAACCCGGGAGGTCTTTACCCGCTCCAATAAGAGGGTCGTCCCAGGTAATGTCGGTATGGTAACGGTTTCCGTCGATGCCGACGATGTTCCAGATATGGTTGAGAGCCGTAGATGAAACACAGGCAGCTTCTATTCCGCACTGCTTAAGCAAAAGCTCATATGCCGATGCATATCCCGTGCACACAGCCTTCTGCGAAACAAACACACCGGTGGCAGAATCATTTCCGTCGGAAACATATGATGAATCATACTCTGAAAAAGCAGCGATTCTGTCGTGAAGCAGAAGAGCCTTCTGAACATCGGTAAGATTATCGTTTCCCTTGATTCCGTCAAGGAGAATCGCCGCGCTTTCGGGAAGGTCGTTTTCGGTCCATCTTTCAAACAGAAGCTCGTAAATATATCCGTCTCCGGTATAACTGTAATTATATCTTGTGATTTCGGGACGTTCTTCTATTCTGCAGAGATAGAAAACCCAATCGGCATTTTCGACCGGAATTCTGAAACCGCGGGAATAAATGCATATTTCATTTTTTCCGGAGTCAAGCTCGGCTCCGACAAATGAACGGAGAGACTCGTAATCCGCATCACTCAGAGCGTCTCCCATAACGGACCGGAGCTCCGAGTCGGTATACAGGGCAGCTCCGGAAGGCAGGCAAAATCCGGCCAGAATGCAAAAAACGGACAATAAAGACAATACTCTTTGCATAAAGCCATGATTTTTCATGTTTCCCTCTTTTCTGCTTAAGCCCGATGTCAGAATTCAAAAGCATCAGGCTTCGGCAATTGATATGCAGATAACTCCGGCAGCACCGGCTCTTTTCAGGGTTCTTGCGCATTCGGACACCGTGGCGCCCGTTGTAATAAGGTCATCGACAAGCAGTACGGTCCTGCCTTTTATAAGCTCCGATGACACAGGAGCGAATAATCCGCTTACGCTTTCGTCTCTTGCGGCAACGCCGAGTCTCTTTTGAGAGCTCCGGCCGTCTGAGCGTCTTTCAAGCAGTCCCCAGCACGTAAGCCCAAGCCTGTCTGCAATTTTGACCGCCAAAAGCTTTGCCTGGTCAGTACCTTCAGCCAGGACTTTTTTTCGGCTTCTCGGTACATAAGTCAAAACGGCGTTTTGGATTCCGCATTTTTTCAGATATCCGTCCACTGCAGGAGAGAGCTCATCGGCAATCACTTCCGCCAGCAGACCGTCTTTGTTTCTTTTTAATCTGTATATTATCGTATTTAACGGACACTGTGTATCGTCGCTTCGGTAAAAGCCCAGCTTAAAAAACGAGTCGATGCCGGCCTCCGTCATATTTTTTCTGACACAGCGGCATTCTGATGCTGTTTTTCTGCATCTCGGACAGTTTTCTCTCTTCTTTTCATTAAGCTTTTCGATGCAGCCGGGACACAGAACCGACAGTCCTTTTGTATCCGTTTCTCCGCAGGCAGCGCATTTTTCTCCTGCAAAAAATGATCTTAACGTAAGCCTCAGATTAAGGCCTTTAAATATTTGGTTATTATTACCCAATCAGTTAGTGTTACTTTTTTATTTTTTGTTACAGTTTTTTGTGATTTTTTAAAAATTAATTTTTGCGTTGATTTTTTCATTGCTTTTGGCTTCCGCCATCCGCCTTGATAATCCCGTAAAGCGGGTAATATGCTTTTCGTTTGATACCATTCTCGCAAGGACGTCAGTCCTTCCCAAAACAATTACTCTTTTATGGGCCCTTGTTACCGCAGTATAAAGAAGATTCCGTGTAGCAAGCTGAGGCGGCACATCACCCAAAGGAATTACAACGGTATCGTATTCGCTTCCCTGACTCTTGTGAACCGTGATTGCAAACGCAGGCTCAAGATCCTCAAGGCTTCCGAAATCGTAAATCACATTTTTTCCGTCAAAATTTATACCCATAAATCTTCCGGGGGCGTCGATTTCCTCAATAAGGCCGATTTCTCCGTTGAACAGTCCCTGTCCGGAACGTGCTCCGGTTGTCCATTCAATCTCATAATTATTTCTTATCTGCATAACACGGTCGCCCACTCTGAATAAAACACCGCCGTGCTTATACTCTCTCTTCATTTTTGACGGCGGATTCAGCAGCTCCTGTACTCTTTTGTTTAAAAGCTCCGTTCCTGTCTGTCCTCTTCTCGAGGGAGTGATAACCTGTACCGATTCTTCGCTTCCGTAGGCTGCTGGAAGTCTCCTCGCAACAAGGTCTGCGGTCAGCGCTGCCGTTTCGGCATCGTTTTCCTTCGGCATGAAGAAGAAATCCCTGTCCCTAGCGTTGAGAACCGGCATTTCTCCGCGGTTAATCGCATGAGCGTTGGTTACTATCAGCGAACTTTCCGCCTGCCTGAAGATTTTTGTAAGAGCGACGGTTGTTACAGCCCCGGATGCGATTATATCGCGCAGTACATTACCGGGTCCCACCGAAGGCAGCTGATCTGCATCGCCGATGAGAATAAGCTTGCAGCCGGGCTTTACCGCATGCATAAGAGCAGACATCAGAAGAGTGTCAATCATCGAGACTTCATCGATGATAATTACGTCCTCCTCGAGTCTGTTTTTTTCGTTTCTTTTGAATTTTTTCAGGATATCGCGGTCATCACCGACGTCGCCGTCCGAAAAATCCACCTCAAGCAGACGGTGAAGCGTCTTGGCTTCTCTGCCCGTTGATTCCGTAATACGCTTAGCTGCGCGTCCTGTTGGAGCTGCCAGCGTGTATTTGAGCTTCATGTTCTCAAATATGCAGATGAGGCCGTCTATAACCGTGGTTTTTCCTGTTCCGGGGCCTCCGGTCAATACAAGCACACCCTTGGTTAATGCGGTAAATATGGCACGGCGCTGCTCTTCCGCATATGCAATGCCGTTCCTCTGCTCTGAAAACCTTATGAATCTTTCGATTTCTCCGAAATCAAGCGATACGCTGCCGCGTGACAGCCGCATGAGCTTTCCGGCGATGTATTTCTCATGGTCATACATTTCGCAAGGATAGATTAGTCGCGTAACGGCTCCCGCTTTGCCGTTTTCCTCACCGGGCAGTGAATCAAAGCCGGCTTTTTCGGCATCCGTAAGAGAATTCACTCTGCCGTCAGAGCTGAGATTTACTCTTTCGGCAATCAGTGATCTGCTTTTCAGCTCACTTTCCACAGCATCCGCAACAGTCTGCTTCGGAACCTTAAGAGTGAGAGACGCCTGATTTATGAGAACATTTTCGGGAAGACAGGTGTGTCCCTCCCTGAAAGCGGTTTTATTCAGAACCCATCTGAGTCCTGCCGATATTCTGTCCGGCGATTCGGAAGGGAAGCCGAGTTTTTTTGCCATCTGGTCGGCCGCATCGAAGGAAACGCCGTCGATTTCATCGCAGAGCCTGAACGGAGACGTCTTGGCAAGATCAACAGACTTCTCGCCGAATTTGTCGTATATCTTCATCGTCAGAGACGGACCGAAATAAGATTTGAAAAAGCTCATCACGGTTCTTATATCCGCCTTGGCTTTGAACTCTTCGGATATTTCTCTGGCTCTCTTCGGCGTTATGCCCTGAATCTGGGAAAGATAGTCCGGGTGATTCTCGATTACATCGGCGGTTTCATCTCCGAAGGCCTCTACTATTCTGGCCGCAGTTTTGGGTCCTATTCCCTTTATGGCTCCCGATGAAAGATATTTTTCAATATCGGCAGCCGATCCGGGAAGCTCGACCCTGTATTCGTCGACATGGAATTGTCTGCCGAATTTCGCATTCATCTCCCATTTTCCGAACAAAGCCAGTTTGTCGCCCTCCGATACATCGGGCATGATTCCGACAGCGGAAAGTATCGAACCTTCGGAGTTGAAATTCAGAACCGAATAACCGTTTGAGCTGTTTCTGTAAACGACGGATTCGGTGACTCCGTGAATGCTTCCGTCAGGGGACATGAGATATCTGTCCGACTCCGACCTTGAATCCTCCGTCTTAATCTCGGCGAGCAGACTCTCTATTTCTTTCGGATCTGTCTTTTTCAAAGCAGCTCTTTAAGTCCTTCGACAAGATCGGTCTTTTCCCAAGGAGTTCCGAGATCCTCGCGTCCCATATGTCCGTATGCGGCAAGCTTGCCGTAAATCGGTCTGCGGAGGCCGAAGTTGGCTATTATAGCTGCGGGTCTGAGATCGAAAAGCTCCTGAAGCTTCTCGGAAATCAGGCTGTCGGCCACCTTTCCGGTACCGAAGGTGCTTACGGCAACGGAGACTGGCTTTGCTACGCCTATGGCGTAAGCAAGCTGAATTTCGCATCTTTCCGCAAGTCCGGCGGCTACTACGTTCTTTGCGAGATATCTCGCTGCGTATGCTCCGGTTCTGTCGACCTTTGTGGGATCCTTTCCGGAGAAGGCTCCGCCGCCGTGTGCTGCGGCTCCGCCGTACGTGTCAACAATAATCTTTCTGCCGGTCAGACCGGAGTCGCCCATAGGACCGCCGATGACGAAGCGTCCGGTGGGATTAATGAAGAATTTGGTGTTTTCATCGAGCATATCGGCAGGAATAACCTTCCTTATAACCTCAGCCTCGATATCGGCTCTGAGAACCTCGATGTCCACATCGGGGCTATGCTGAGAAGACACTACGACGGTATCGATTCTGACAGGCTTATAACCGTCATATTCAACCGTAACCTGGGTCTTTCCGTCGGGTCTCAGATAGCTGAGCAATTCGGTCTTTCTGACCTCTGTAAGTCTCTTTGCAAGCTTGTGGGCAAGTGAAATCGGCAGCGGCATAAGCTCGGGAGTTTCGTTGCAGGCGAAGCCGAACATCATTCCCTGATCGCCGGCACCGGTATCGTATTCGCTGTCATCGCCGTTCTTGGCTTCAAGCGATTTGTCAACGCCGAGTGCAATGTCCGGAGACTGTTCGTGAACACAGGAAATTACCGCGCATGAATCGCAGTCAAAACCGAACTTGGCTCTGGTGTAGCCGATATCCCTGACAGTATCGCGCGCAATTTTCTGAAGATCCGCATATCCCGTCGTGGTGATTTCACCCATGATGTTGATAAGTCCGGTGGTGCAGGTAACCTCGCACGCAACTCTGGACATGGGGTCCTGCATAAGAAGATTGTCAAGGACCGCATCCGAAATCATATCGCAGATTTTATCGGGATGTCCCTCCGTGACCGATTCTGAAGTAAAAAATCTGTTTGCCATTTATAATAATCCTTTCTGATAATCAAAAAACAAAGCGGTAAAAACAGCAAAAAAATAACGACCGCAGTTATCCTGACAGTCGTGGCATAGCCTTATCTGTCAGGACTTAGCACCTTGCCTGAAAGGCAGGTTGCTGCAGCATCAAAGGGCCTGTCCCTCCGCTGCTCTTGATAAGTGGGCTGTATAATATAATATCATATTTTAAACAAAAAGTCAAGAGAAAAATTCTCTCTAAAATGCAATAGCAAATTGGACACTTTTTGTGCTTTCTTTCTTCTCGACTTCGGTAACATTCATTTACTACCACCTCCAA
>JAKSPQ010000067.1 GCA_024404665.1 Clostridia bacterium | reverse complement strand
TGACGCCCTTTCCGGAGGCTGAGCCTCTTTTAAGGTTCATTAAGGAGCACGGCGGTAAGAACTATATTTATTCGCATTCCGGCGCCATCGTAAAAAGAATGCTGGGAATCTGGGGATGGGAAAGTCTTTTCGACGGCATCATCGACGGTACCGTAAAGCTTCCGAGAAAGCCTGCGCCGGACGGAGTCAATCTTCTTTGTTCCACATTCGGACTTGAC
This sequence comes from Clostridia bacterium, assembly GCA_024404665.1. GTDB lineage: Bacteria > Bacillota > Clostridia > Oscillospirales > CAG-272 > CAG-390. Next base: position 11,409 of record JAKSPQ010000067.1, on the reverse strand, counting down.
AAGGCATCGACTGTCATCGTCGGCGACAGATCGATTGATACCGATGCCGGAAAAAACGCCGGAATAGACGGCATTCTGTTCGATCCCGAAAAGTATTACGATAATATAGAAGTAACTTATAAGGTTGACAGCCTTCTCGACATCGAGAAAATACTGCTTTCCTGATATTTATCATGAAATACAGCTCGCTTTGTTATATTACCCGCGGCGACGAATATCTTCTTCTGCACCGAATAAAGAAGAGCGATGACGAAAACGCAGGAAAATGGATAGGTTTCGGCGGAAAATTCGAGGACCGCGAAAGTCCTGAGGATTGCGTGAAGAGAGAAGTATACGAGGAAACCGGTCTAACTCTCACTGAATTTTCTTATCGCGGTATCGTCACCTTTGTTTCCGACAGATGGGAAACCGAATACATGCACCTTTTTTTAGCCGACGGCTTTACAGGAGAGTTGAAGGAATGTGACGAAGGCGTTCCCGAATGGATTAAAAAAACGGATTTTGCGGCTTTGCCTCAGTGGGAGGGCGACAGAATTTTTATTTCTCTCATGGAGAGCGACTGCCCCTTTTTCTCATTGAAGCTCGAGTATATCGGCGAAGAGCTTACCGGAGCATGGCTCAACGGGCGTCCTCTGACGCTTCCGTATAACATCTGAGGTGCGGGAATCCTTATACTGCCGGAATATGATTGTTATCATATTTCCGGCAGATAAATGAAAGTCCCGTATATTTTTACGTATTAATTCAACATTTTCTTGATTTTTTACGTATTTTATGATATACTATTTACACTGCGCCGGTGTGGCGGAACTGGCAGACGCGACGGACTCAAAATCCGTTGAATTAACACCTCGTGCGGGTTCGACCCCCGCCACCGGCACCACACTAAGGGCTGAATCGGTTTTCAGCCCTTTTTAAATTTCCGTCGCTTGAGCGACGGGAGTATCGGAAGGAATATGATTATGAAGCTGATTAAGACACCCACTAAGGGAATGAATGATTATCTCCCCTCGGAGGTAGCACTGAGAGAATATGTAAAGGGCGTTATTGTAAAGGAATATTCTGCGGCAGGTTTCAGGCTCATTGAAACCCCGGCAGTTGAGCATATTGAGAATCTTACCGGAAAAAACGGCGGAGATAACGAAAAGCTGATTTTCAGAATCATGAAAAGAGGGGAAGAGCTCGAAAGAGCCGCCGAGAGCGGAGGAGAGCTCTGCGACAGCGGACTCAGATACGATCTCACCGTTCCTCTTTCAAGATATTATTCCAACAATTCGGCAAAGCTTCCTTCGCCCTTTATGGCTATGCAGATAGGAAACGTATGGAGAGCCGACCGTCCTCAGAAGGGCAGATTCCGTCAGTTTACTCAGTGCGATATTGACATACTCGGCGATGCTTCCAAGACTGCGGAGATTTCTCTGATTTCCGCAACCGGCGGAGTACTCAAAAAACTCGGCTTTAACAATTTCACCGTACGTATAAACGACAGAAGACTGTTAAAGCTCACTGCCGAAAAATGCGGCTTTGCACCCGAGGATCACGACAGAGTCTTTATTATACTTGACAAGATGGACAAGATCGGACTCGACGGTGTAAAGAACGAGCTCCTTGAAGCCGGCTTTGATTCTGAATCTGTTGAGAAATATATAACGGTATATACCGACTGCGGCAATACGACATGCTCCGATTTTGCCGCTTCAGTCGGCGGCGAGGCCGAGTCTGTGGCAGCCGGACTATCTGCCATAATGAAAGCCGCATCCGCTGCGACGGTAGGCGGCTGCTCGCTTAAATTCGATCCTACATTGGTTCGCGGAATGTCTTATTATACCGGAACGATATTCGAAATCGAAATGGACGGATACGGATACTCTGTCGGTGGCGGCGGAAGATATGACGAGATGTTAGGCAAGTTCTCGGGTCAGAATGTTCCCGCATGCGGTTTTTCCCTTGGCTTTGAGAGAATTGTCGGTGCGCTTGCGGATTCCGGCTTTACGGTTCCGATGTCCGGTAAGTCCTATGCATTTCTGGCAGAGAAGAACATCGATGACGAAACGCTTCTTTCAATGTATTCAGATGCCGCAGCCCTTAGAGCTGAGGGCTGCACCGTCACTGTTACATCAAAGATGAAGAATTTCGGCTTCCAGAAGTCAAAGCTTGAGGACGAGGGTGTATCCGAGTTCAGAGTTTACGGCGAAAACGGAGTCAAGATTCTCTGATAAAAATAAGGATGTTAAAAAAGTCGCAGACTTTTTTAACATCCTACCTTTTTTTATTTGTCGAAATCCTTTTCGGAGGCATCCTCATCGACGGGGATGCTGAACGAATCGCCGTTCATTCTGCTGTCGGCTCCGCCTTTGCTTTTGTGTCCGTCGTTGCCGGAAGCGGAGAGTTCATCGCGGATGGCGAGATCGAGTCCGTCCTCTGATCCGTTTTCTATGATATCGTATTTCTCTCTGTCAAAAATGTTGAAGAGATAACCGCCCTTAATCTTCTTGAGATGCTTGAGAACGCCGTAAGTGATGGCGGATGCGGTAAAGATGCCTGCAGCCGAGGCGATGAAAATGTGAAATGCCTTTTTGATTCTTTCTTTGCGTTTGTTTCTCTGTTCGATCTTTTCGATAAGTTTTAAGACCTTCCATACGGAGAGATTCAGAGCAATCCAAAGCATTACCTCGCAAGCAGCTTTGACAGCCTTCTTCCAGTTGAATCTGATTTTGATTTTCTTCATTGAAAAACCTCCCGTTAGTTAATTACTGTTTTGAAATATACTTAAGATAAGCGTTTACAAAACCGTCAATCTCACCGTCCATTACGGCGCTGATATTTCCGGTTTCATATCCCGTTCGGGTATCCTTTGCAAGAGTATAGGGCATAAATACGTAGGATCTAATCTGGTTGCCCCATTCGATATTGGTCTTGTTTCCCTGAATTTCTTCGATTGTGTCAAGACGCTCTCTGATTTTGATTTCCATGAGCTTTGATTTCAGCATTCTCATGGCTGTTTCCTTGTTCTGGAGCTGAGAACGTTCTGTCTGACAGGTTACGACTATGCCGGTGGCATGGTGAACGAGTCTTACTGCCGAGGAAACCTTGTTGACGTTCTGACCGCCCGCTCCGGAGGAGTGGAAGGCGATGAAATCGTAATCCTCCTCGCGTACGACTACTTCATCGAGCTTGTCGAATTCGGGCATTACCTCGATGGAGGCAAAGGAGGTGTGACGTCTGCCCGCTGCATCGAAGGGGGAGACTCTGACGAGTCTGTGGACACCGTTTTCGCTCTTGAGGTAACCGTAAGCGTTAATTCCTTCGACAAATATCGTCGCGCTCTTGATGCCGGCCTCGTCTCCGTCAAGCCAGTCGGTGAGCTTAACCTTGAAGCCCATCTTCTCGCAGTAGCGGGTAATCATTCTGTAAAGCATCATGGCCCAGTCCTGAGCCTCTGTGCCGCCCGCTCCGGGGTGGAAGGATATAATCGCATTGTTCTTATCGTATTCGCCTGAAAGAAGAACGGAAATACGCTCTTTTTCCTCTTCGGCGATGATTGCGTTAAGCTCTGATTCAACCTCAGGCACCGAATCCTCATCGTTTTCCTCGATTGCAAGCTCCGCAAGGGCAATGGCGTCCTCAAGTCTTGCTTTGAGAGCCTCGTATCCGGAAATAGTATCCTTATACTGCTTGATCTGCTGAAGTACCTTGGATGAGTTATCCTGATCATTCCAAAAATCCGGTGCGAGGGTTTTATCCTCAAGATCCGGAAGAGCCTCCTGAAGCTCGCTGATCCGGAGTGCGTTGCCCAGTTCTTCAACTACGGGTTTCATGTTAAGAAGCTTGTATTTTGCTTCTTCAAGTGCTACTATCATATATGTTTCTCCGTTATAAAATTATCACATTAATTAAACAATTGTATCCGCAAAACTCGGGGCATCGGAATCAGGGCGGTGAGATCCGCATCGCCTTCTCAGCTAAAGGAAGGGAAGACGGGACGGTCTGCCCACAGTCCGTAAGGAGCTACGGGTATTTCGCCGACGGTGAGGCCTACATGGACTCTGTTGTTCTGAGTAAGTCCCGAGTTTCCGGTCTTTCCGACAGCGTTGCCCTTTTCGATGGTATCTCCTACCTTGACGACAGGCGCCGCAAGATGAGCGTACCAGCTCTTGAGTCCGAGTCCGTGATCGATGACTACAAAGGCTCCGAGTACGTCGCAGGTGCCGACATAAACGACTTTGCCTGAAGCCATAGCGGGTACCGCTATGTTCGATGCTGCCTCAAAGTCTACGCCGGTGTGTTCAAACGAAAGGCCGGCTGCGTTTGTAAACTTGACGTTTCTGCCGAAACCGAGTCTGATAGGCGCGCCGTTTGTCGTAAGAACGCCCTTCTTCTGGTAATCGAGGAAGGCGCCGTCAAAGAGCTTTCCGGAGGATACGGAATAATCCGCTTCGGTGCATATCTTTTTCACGAGAGCCGAGTATTCCGCCTGGTCCTCGTTCGAATAGCAGGACTCTATCAGAGACTTGGAGACATCAAGGCTTCCGTCCTTGTAGCCGTATTCCCAGTCTTTTACCTTGAGAGTGAATTCCTTGGATACAAGTCCGTAGGAAACGCTGAATACGTAGTTCCCCTTTGTAAGACCGTAGCTTATCGGAATAAGAGCGTAAACGTTGTCTCCGTCGGGATAGAATACGGGAGTGTAACCGATTTCGGGAACCGATTTGAAGGATATGGAGGAGATATCGGTAATATTCGTTCCGGCTATAACGGCGAATTCACCCTGGAAGATTTCGTCCTGACCGAGCTTAAATTCTGCGGGAGCAGTAACTTTGGCGTTGAAGGTGTATGTGGAGGTACCGTAGTAAGCCACGCCCTCGGCCTCGGGCCATTCGGCACTGAGTCTGAAGCTCAGGACAGCGTTTTTCTTGAGATCCAGGGCGCCGAGGTTGTTGTATGAGCCGTCATACAGGAGAACGTCGCCGTTGAATACCTTAAGGGTGCATACGGAGGGCTCGTTTGAGAAATTGAAGGATATGGTGTTGCCGACATCGTATGAAAGCTCTTTTATATCCGATTCGCTTTCCGTATAGGGAAGAAACTTGTTGCCCTGGCCGAGATAGAACCATTTAAGCTCGGAAGGAGGAATAACGGTATCGCCTGAAACGGTAAGCACGGGGGGAACCGCTCCTGAGTAGAGATAAACAGCATAAGGCGTTTCAAGGAAGGATGCGGCATCCTCCTTTGCAAGCTTATAAGCTTTTCCCGTGGTATCCTTGAAATAGCACTTGGCTGTATCCGTGGAGAAGTAGAAGGAATAGGAGGTCTGTTCCTTGGTTTCTCCTTCTTCGTTTTTAGTAAAGTAAGTAGCAAGAAGAAACTCCCCGCCGCTGATGCTGTCGGGAAGAGATCCGACAGGAACGGCGCTCTTGATCATTTTGTCAAAGAGAGCGCACGTGTTTTTCTCATCTTCCGATCCCTCGGTGTCAAAGGTATTGACACGCTGCTGGGGGTCCTTGATTGTCAGCATCAGGGAATCGGCTACGGAGCCCGGCTCCGGTTTGTTCCTGTAATAGCTTCCGATGGCAATGTATGTGGGGATAAACAAAACCACAAGTGCAAGGAAAAGTATCAGAAGACTTTTTAAATTCATTTCTTTTTTCATCATGCTGCTCCGTGAATTAGAACTGTAACCGAACTGCCGTTAAGGACGGGATACCGTAATAACATGACGGCAGAATAACCGATAATATTATATAATATATTATACAACAAAATATATTTACGGTCAAGTATTAAATGCTTATTTTTGTTATCGGAAAGAGTTTTATGATAAAAAACAGCCTGATTTCGTTTTGCTTTTGCGGAAAAATAAAAAAACAGCGTTTTTTTGAAAAAAACTCTTGCATTTTTCTTCAATTTGTGATAAAATATCTCCCGTTGTATGCGATTTCGCGTTATCTAAACTATTTAGGAGGTGTCAGTCATGGCAAAATGTGCTGTTTGCGGTAAGGGCGTTGTATTCGGTTGCAACGTATCTCACTCTCATCGTAAGACCAACAGAGCCTGGAAGCCCAATATCCGCAAGGTGAAGGTCGATGCTAACGGTTCGACCCAGACTGTCAGCATCTGTGCGCGCTGCCTGCGCACTATGAAAAAGCAGGGCTGACAAAAATAGATTAATCGGGCTGTTCGAAAGAGCGGTCCGACTATTTTTTTATTATGGAGGCGTGAGGTGATTATAGATAAAGAGTCCGTTCTGAGTAGACCGGTCTGTATTGCCGGTGAGGCATTTCCTGACGAAGTTCTGAATGAAATTTCAAAAGAATTCACTCTTTTTGTTCTGCCGAAGGATCCGGAACTTCCGGAAGGTGTATCCGGGCACGGTGATCTTCTTGTCTTTTCCGCATTTGACCGACTGGTTGTCAGAGCCTCGTATTATGAGAGAAACAGGAACCTTTTCCGTGCAGCAGCCGGAGAAGCAGGCAAAGAGATTGTCATATCCGAGCGAGCGGTCGGTAAGCGATATCCCGATGACTGCGGATTCTGTATGCGGTTTGTTCCATTCGGTAAACAGCCGTTTATTATCTTCAATCCGCTTTCGGCAGACGACGTCGCGCTCAGGATGGCCCTTGAGAGCGGCTGTAAGCCTGTCAGGGTAAGGCAGGGGTATTCCGCATGCTCTGCCGTCGCCGTCGCCGACGGGGCCGTTATAACGGCTGACAGAGGCATAGCGAAGGTTGCGGAGTACGAAGGCATCGAATGCCTGCTAATAAAGCCCGGAGGTATTACTCTGCCGGGCTATCCTGCAGGCGGGAAAGATGACCGGGGCTTTATCGGCGGAGCATGCGGGCTTTACGGAAACAGACTGATTTTTGCGGGAGACTATAATACGCTTCCCGATGCCGATGATATTGCTTCTTTCTGCCTAAAGCACGGAACCCTTCCCGTCAGTGTCTGCTCAGGCGCTCCGTTTGACGGAGGAGGTCTCATATTTTTTGACGGTGTCAAGCGATGAAGTCCATTGCTTTTTATATGAAAAGGGGATGTTAAAAAGCCTCCGGGCTTTTTAACATCCCAAATTTTATCGTTTTTCGAAGATGCCTGTCGAGATATAGTGCTCGCCGGTGTCCGGAAGAATCGCAACGATGGTTTTTCCGGCGTTTTCGGGAAGTGACGCGAGTCTTGCAGCCTCAAATGCCGCGCAGCCGGATGAAATGCCTACAAGAAGTCCGGTTTCACGGGCTATTTTTACCGTTTCGGCAATTGCGTCCTCGTTTGTTATATCGGCAATGCCGTCGACGACATCGGGATTGAAGTTCGCGGGGACAAAGTTTGCTCCGATGCCCTGAATCTTATGAGGTCCCGAATAGCCCTTTCTTATAAGAGGCGATGAAGCCGGTTCGCAGCCTATGGCTTTTACGGACGGCTTCTTTTCCTTTAGATACATTGCCGTTCCGCACAGCGTACCGCCGGTTCCTATTCCCGCGACGATGATATCGACCTTGCCTTCCGTATCTTTCCAGATTTCGGGACCTGTCGACGCATAGTGCGCAGCGGGATTGGCGGGATTGTCAAACTGCGATGCTATTACAGAGCCCGGAGTCGACGAACGGATTTCCTCCGCTTTTTCGATTGCACCCTGCATGCCGCGTGCGCCGGGTGTCAAAACGATTTCGGCGCCGTATGCCTTTATGAGATCTATGCGCTCACGGCTCATGCTGTCGGGCATGACGATTACAACCCTGTAGCCCATAGGAACTCCGTATGCGGCAAGACCTATGCCGGTATTTCCGCTTGTGGGCTCGATTACGGTTCCGCCCGGGCGAAGCTTTCCGGTGTTTGCGGCACATCTCAACATGTTCAGCGCAACTCTGTCCTTGGCGCTGCCTGCGGGGTTGAATGCTTCAAGCTTATAAAGAAGGACGGCAGGAAGCTCGGGGCGTACCCTGAGAAGAGGCGTGCTGCCGCAGAGCTCAGCTACGGAGCCGTATATTTTTCCTCTGCCGGGCAGAGACGCAAATTCGTTTTCGTTCATTTTATCACCTTCGTTTGTGTTGTCGGTATAGTTAATAACGGCTGCCGGAGTATCGGCGTGACGGGCTCCGAATACCGTCGCGGAGCCAACCGCGGCCGTCAGGCTCCCGGAAGGAGCAGCGGAATTTTCAGCATCGGAACAGACGAAAATCACTCGGTTTTCTTCAGATGAGAAAAATCCGGCGAAAGCTATATCGGGCTTTTCCATGCGTCTCCAGGCGTCAAAAGTAAGCATGAGCGGTACTGCCCGGTCGGATAAAGGATTGATATGTCCGATAACGGCTATGTTGCGGTATCTGTCCGAAACGGATTTCAGACGCTCAAAGGAGGGAGATGCGCAGGAGAATGCAGCGAGTCCGGAAATCCGGTCTCCTCCGATTACAACCCGTTTGATTTCATCGTCGCGGGAGTGGCAGGCGGAAGCCTCGATATATCTCGAATACCTGAGAGAGGATACCGTTTCGGGGGATACCGAGAGACCGTCGGGGTATTCACGGACCGTAAAGCCGTGTTCTTCAGAGCATTTCAGCGCGAACAGCACCGACGTAAAGCCTGCTTCCTTTGCAGCGCCCGAGAATTCCGTAAGCGACGAGGACGACAGAAATACGATATATCCGGGCGCGTAGCTTTTTGCAAGAAGTTCGGGAGAGTTTGCCGATGCCGTAATACCCGCAAGCTGCGACGGATAGAGCTCGGCGCCTCCGATTACCGAGGCGAGATCGCGGATAAGTCCCCTTTCGGTTGCGCAGGTCCAACCGATAACCGCAAGCCTCGATGCCATCGAGCGAAGAAATACCGGCGCTTTTTTCAGAAATGCCGGAATGCCGTCTTTATATTCAGGGCAGAGAAGAACCGCCGCGTCACCGGAGGGCAGAGCTGCCGTCGGCGTTCCGCAGGATGTAATTATAATGTCTTCTCCCGTATCGTCACTGAGTGAAACGGACATGCATTGACCCTCGCCCGGTTCCGCCGAAACGGGGAGGGACGCACGGGAAAGCCTGAATCTGCCGTTATTTCGGGGATTCTTACCTGTGACGGCATATTCAAAGAGCTCGTTTATCGGAAGAGACGTGCGGTTGCCGGAAGCATTCGCATATCTTTCGGCAAATGACGCGAACATATCGGATATGCTTTTGTCGTAAGCTCTGACGCCTGAGATAAGATCCGCATCGCGCAGATAGACGGAGCTTTTCAGAAGCTCCGCGCAGAGCCTAAGCAGAGATAAAGATACGGGCCTTCCACCGACAGCGAGAATCCTTCTGATGAATTTTATGTCATGGATGGAAACGGTTCCGCCGAGATCGCGGGATATTGCCTCGAGGGTTTCGTCCGGAAGATTGTAAAAGCCTTCTATAAGGCCGAAAAGCTGACTGTTCATTGTTCCTTATGCATTTTGCAGATTACGACGCCGTCCTCGTAACGGACGGGATCGAGCCTCAGAACCTGCCCCCTGAGTGACGGATCTCCGTCCGCGACGGCATCGAGGAAATTGCCGGAATGCCCGTACAGCTTTCCGTCCTTATATGTCTCGATGAGAACTTCGATGGGGCTTCCAGATGCTATAAAACCGTTTACGGCTGAGGTTCTTGACATGGCTGCGACGTCGGCGAGAGTGGCCGCGCGCTTCTTTTTGACTTCCTCGGCTACCTGGCGGGGCATTGTCGCCGCCGGAGTACCGTCTCTCCTGGAATACGGAAAAATATGGGTGTACAGAAATTTATGCTCCAGTATAAAGGCAGCCGTTTCCGCAAAATCAGCGTCTGTTTCGCCGGGGAATCCGACTATGATATCGGTGGTAAACATAACGTCGGGCATTGCTTTTCTTACCCTTTTCAGCGCTTCTCCGGCTTCAGAGGAAGTATAATGCCTCCTCATTCCGGCAAGAACGCTGTCGGAGCCGCTCTGCATGGATATGTGAAAATGATGGGCGGCGCTTTTAAGAGAAGATACCCTGCTCACGAATTCCTCCGTGAAGAGAAGAGGGGAAACGGAGCCCAGGCGGAACCTTACGCCGAATTCTCCGCATTCTCGGTCGAGCATAACAAGGAGATCGTCAAGCCTGTCTCCGGTGTCGCGCCCGTAGGATGCGGTTTCTATGCCGGTAAGCACTATCTCGCGGCAGCCGTTGCGGCAGAATTCCAGAACCTCCTCAAGCACATCGGCAGGGGCTTTTGACCTGACGGTTCCGCGCCCGTCCGGAATAGCGCAGTATGCGCATCTGTTTTCGCAGCCGTCTTCAATCTTGATAACCTGTCGGGTTCTGGGGTAGGCTGTGATCTTCATTCTTTCGAATGCGGCGGAATCCACCGACGGAATGATAATTTCGGGGCTGTTCCTATGGACCGTGCCGTTTTCCGCAATATCCGCTATTATTTCCGCGCACTTCATTTTTGCCGCGTTTCCGACTATGTAATCAACTCCGTCGATTTTTGCTATCCTTCCGGATTCGCGCTGGGCAGAGCAGCCCGTCACTATCATCACGGATAAAGGATTGAGCTTTTTAAGCCTTCTTATCATCTGACAGCTTTTTCTGTCGGCCTCGGCTGTAACGCTGCAGCTGTTTACCACATAGAAGTCGCAGCTAAAATCGGGCGAAGATACGGTTATTCCGCTTTTTTTGCACTCTTCGGCTATGGCTTCGCTCTCGTACTGATTGACCTTGCATCCGAGCGTCAGAATTCCTACGGTCGGAGCGCGTCCGAAAGTATCTCTAAAGTAGTTCAAAGCATCCTCTTTTTCAGGGATAGACTTGTATCCCGATAATGAAACCGCCGTAATCCGGACATAGTCTTCTGCGGTTTCTGAAAAATATATAATTATATATATTTTATCATTAAATATGATTTTTGTAAATGATTTTTATTAATAAACTTGTGTTTTTATTATTTTTACTGTTTGTTCATATCTTGTTCATGCTAAGGGTGTATAATGAGTCCGTATGTAATACAGATATAAACTTTTTTTTACTTAAAAGGAGCATTTCCAATGAGCAGCCTTTATGTTGTAAACCATCCTTTAATCCAGCACAAGCTTTCCATCATGAGAAACAAGAAGACCGGATGCAAGGATTTCCGTGAGCTTTTAAGCGAAATCGCCATGCTTATGGGTTACGAACTTACGAGAGACCTTCCCCTTGAAGACATCACAATCGAGACACCTATCTGTAAGATGAAGGCAAAGGCGATATCCGGAAAGAAGCTCGCCATCGTTCCCATCCTCAGAGCCGGTCTCGGAATGGTTGACGGTCTTCAGAGACTCGTTCCCGTTGCCAAGGTCGGACACATCGGTCTTTACCGCGATCCCGAAACACATCAGCCCATCGAATATTACTGCAAGCTTCCCACCGATATCGAGGACAGAATCGTCATCCTCGTCGATCCCATGCTT
>JAKSPQ010000066.1 GCA_024404665.1 Clostridia bacterium | reverse complement strand
CTCCTCGGGTAAGAGCGACCACCTTCACCTCATCTATCTGCCGTATTTACGCTTCGGAATTCGTGCAGTATTGGACTTTGTTTTGTGTAGCAAACTCGTCCGTTCCGAATACGCCTTTTATACGATTTCTGTTCGTCAGACCGAGGTTTTGCCCGTGGGTTAGTATGTCTCCCCACATCCGACTTCTTTCGGATTCCGTCTCACGACGGACACCCTTGTCTTCGGCTAACAGTTCCTACTGCCAAGTCTGTAGCGGACTTTCACCGCCAAGTGGTTCGCTCATGCCGAGCACACTACAAAACGCAGAGCGCTTCAACCTTTCGGTTTTTGCGCTCTGCGTTTTGTTTGGGATTACTATTTTTTAACAACCCCTATTTCGACCCGAGGCGGTTTTTGCCGAAGGCAAAACGTTGGCGCTCCGTCATCGAGCCACGGTGTCGCGGGTTCGGCCGTTCCGGCCGAACCCTTTAGTCCCTGAAATACAAATCCCTTGTAAACACCCTGTCCAGCACATCGGCCAGATCCGGATGATATCTGTTGGCGAGAATCACATCGGCCTCTTCCTTGAATTCGCCGAGATCCCTTACCACGCAGCTGTTAAAGAAGCTGTCCTCCTTCATCGTCGGCTCATATACTATGACCCTTATGCCCTTAGCCTTGATTCTCTTCATAACTCCCTGAATGGAGCTCTGTCTGAAATTATCGCTGCCGCTCTTCATCGTCAGTCTGTAAATACCGACGGTCTTCGGATTTCTCGCGATTATCTGATCGGCAATGAAGTCCTTTCTCGTCGAATTCGCCGCTACGATGGCGGAAATCAGGTTCTGCGGAACGTCCGAATAGTTCGCAAGAAGCTGCTTTGTGTCCTTCGGCAGGCAGTATCCTCCGTAGCCGAAGGACGGATTGTTATAGTGATTGCCGATTCTGGGATCCAGACCGACGCCCTCGATGATGGACTTTGTGTCAAGACCGCGAACCGCCGCATATGTGTCAAGCTCATTGAAGAAAGCGACTCTCAGCGCAAGGTACGTGTTTGCAAAGAGCTTAACGGCCTCCGCCTCCGTGGGATTCATGTATCTGACTTCTATATTCTCCTTCAGCGCTCCCTCGCACAGCAAGCCGGCGAAATGCTCCGCGGCCTTTTTAAGTCTGGCGTTTCTCACGGGTACTCCCACGATTATTCTGCTGGGATAGAGATTGTCGTAAAGAGCTCTTCCCTCTCTGAGAAACTCCGGGCTGAAAAGAATATTGTCGCAGCAGTATTCCTCTCTTACGGATTCGGTAAAGCCTACGGGCACCGTGGATTTGATTATCATGACAGCATCCGGATTTACCGCAATAACCTGCTCTATTACGCTTTCCACCGATGACGTATCAAAGTAGTTTTTCTTCTCGTCGTAATTCGTAGGAGTGGAGATGATGACGATTTCCGCGTCCCTGTATGCGGAATCTCCGTCCAGGGTGGCTCTGAGATCAAGCTCCTTTTCCGACAGGAACTCCTCTATTTCCTTATCCGCGATGGGAGAGCGTCTCCCGTTTATCATTTCTACCTTTTCCGGGATTACGTCAACAGCCGTGACGCTGTTGTGCTGAGCCAGGAGGACGGCCATCGAAAGACCTACGTATCCTGTTCCCGCTACCGCAATTTTCATGTTTGTTCCTATGCCTTTCTGAAAATGATTCCGGTTTATAAACCGATTTTTTTCTGAAGTCCAGTCAGCCGATGTAGAAGCTTCTGTACCATTCCGCAAAAGCGCGGAGTCCGGTTCTCAGCGATGTTGACGGCCTGAAGTCGAAGTCCCTTTCAAGCGCAGAGGTGTCCGCATACGTTACGGGGACATCGCCGGGCTGCATCGGCACAAGCTCCCTGTGAGCGTCGAAATCGTAATCCGCGGGAAGGACTCCTGCCCTTACGAGCTCCTCTTCAAGGATGCTGACAAAATCGAGGAGGTTTTCCGGCGAGCTGTTTCCGATATTATATACTCTGAAGGGAGGGACAGGAAGACCGTCGGCGCCGTTTTTTAGCTCCGGAGCGGATGTCATAACCCTGGTTATTCCCTCGACGATATCGTCCACGAACGTAAAATCGCGCTTGCAGTTGCCGTAATTGAAGATTTTGATTTTCTCACCCCTGCGGAGCTTCTCCGTAAAGCCGAAGTAAGCCATATCGGGTCTGCCGGCCGGTCCGTAAACAGTAAAGAAGCGAAGTCCTGTGGAAGGGATCGAATAGAGCTTGGAGTAAGCGTGCGCAAGCAGCTCATTGCTCTTTTTGGTTGCCGCGTAAAGCGAAACCGGCGAATCGGTTTTGTCGTCCGTGGAGAACGGAACCTTGGTATTGCCTCCGTATACGGATGACGATGACGCATATACGAGATGCTCCACGGGATTGTGTCTGCAGGCCTCAAGTATATTGTAAAAGCCGATGAGGTTCGACTCGATGTACGCGTCCGGATGGTCGATTGAGTATCTTACTCCGGCCTGTGCCGCGAGATTTACGACAACTGACGGATGTGTTTCCGCAAAAAGCTTATCGATGCAGGCCTTATCCGCAATATTCCCTCTGACAAACGTCCAGCTGCTTTCGGGGTGCAGGGCCGCCGCGGCATCCAGCCCGCGAAGCCTGAACTCCTTGAGCGATACGTCATAATAATCGTTTACACTGTCTATACCCACGATATTTACAGGGGAAAATCTTCCGAGCAGCTCCTTAACAAGATTTGAGCCTATAAAGCCGGCGCAGCCCGTGACAAGCACGGTCTTTCCGGTAAGTACAACGTTTTTTTCAAGCATTTTCTGTTTCTCCGTAGCGGTTTCCCGCATTTTTTATTTCCGCCGAGCTTCGGCTGCCGTTGCGCTTTCGGACATCTCCGTTCGGCAGACCGCAGGCCGTCAGACACGCTTCAGCGTGTGATTCCTTTGTATTCCCCGCAGACCTTTTTATAGCTTTCGAGATTGCCTATATCGTATCTCGAGCCCGGCATTTCCATTGAATAAACAGGGCGGTGAGCGCTCATCCATGCGACGAGCGAGCCCGGGGCATCGGTTCCGCAGCCGTCGGCTATCGCATCGCCTAAGAGAGCGGAATCCGCGGCAGTGTAGTAATAGAAGGGCGGGCAGCAGAAGTGTGATTCTGGTTCGGCGGGCTTTTCCGCCATTCTGAGGATTCTGCCGTCATCGCCGACAGTGAGCACTCCGCATTTTCTGAGCTTTTCTATGCTTGGCTCATAGTAGCGCATAGTGCAGGACGTCTTTTTTTCCCTGCAGAAATCAATGAAGTGCGAAAGGCTGAAATCAAGCACGTTGTCTCCGGCAATGACGAGAAGATCGTCGTCGATGCCGAGCTTTTCCTTTGCGAACACTATATCCTTCACTGCCCCCAGGCGGGTTTCGTTTGTGAAGGTGCCGTCGTTTACAACCTCGATGTCGTTAAAAGCCGCTGCCCATTCTTCAAAATGAGCGGCGAATTTGCCGTTGGATATCACGACAAAGCCGTCGACGGCGCCGGTGGCTCGGATATCGTCGGTGAGCCAGTCAAGTATGGTTTTGCTTCCCACCTTGAGCAGAGGCTTCGGGAAATTCTCGGTGAGTGGGTAGAGCCTCGTGGCGTATCCCGCCGCAAGTATCAGGCATTTCATTTCACCGCCTCCGTTCAGAGCTTTACGCCGTCTGCGGTCTTGCAGATGTGGGCGCTGTACTTTCCGCGGAGCTCGGGGAATTTCGCAAGATATTCCTCCTCCACCCTGCGGAGAATCGAAGCCTCAAAGGCGGGATCGATGAGGGCCATGCAGCAGCCCTTGAAGCCGGCGCCCGAGAAGCGTCCGCCGTAGATACCGTCGGTTTCCTTCATTATCTCATACAGCTTTTTGAGCTCGGGAGAGCCTGTCTCCCAGTTGTATATGGACGAATGTCCGCTTTCAAAGGACAGACGGCCGAATTCCTCTATATCTCCTCGTCTCCAGGCCTCGGCTCCGGCCTCCACTCTGGCAAACTCGCTGTACCAGTGGTCCGCGCGCTTGGCCCAGTTTTCGGGGAGGCGGTCTCTGTATTTAAGGAAGGTTTCATAGGGAACGTCGCGAAGATTTGTCTCCGAGAACTTGCCGTATTCCATGCCCGCAAAGCCCTTCAGGGCATAGGCGGCGGAGCGGAGCTCGTCGACTCTCATATTGAACTTGCTTCCGGCAAGCGAACGCTCAAGTCCCGAGAAGAATACCGCGATTTTGAACTTCTTCATAGCGGGATTTTTCGGAATCAGCTCATAGGAATTATCCTTTGTGTCGAGATAGAGGAGATGATTTTTTCTGCAGTAAACCTCGCACGACTGATCGAGTCTTCCGCAGGATACTCCAACGTATTTGTTTTCCGCCTCAAGGGCAATGTCGATGAGCTCTGCAGGCTTAAGCTTTATTCCGTTGAGGTTGGATAAAGCCGACAGGAAGGTGATGATGACGGCCGCCGATGACGACAGCCCGCCGATGGGCAGTTCGCCGTCGATTACCGCGCAGAGTCCGACTCTTAACGGATACCTTGAATTGAGCGCGATGGTGGCTCCTCTCAGATGGTCCGCCCAGTCGTTCTGCTTCTGCTCGGGAGTGCCGGAGACATGCCACTGTGCACGCTTGGGGAACTGAAGGCTTCTGATTTCGACAACTCCGTTGAATTTCGGGCCGTATGCGATATGAATGCCCTTATCTATGGCAAAACCGGTGATTTTGCCCAGATTGTGGTCGGAATGAGCGCCGATGGGGCAGATTCTGTAGGGCGTGAACGCCGTTGAGAAAGGCTCCTTGAGATATGTTTCGCGGAAAGCGATGACGGAGCTCAGGTACGCGTCGCCGCTGTTATAACGGACGATGCCCGGAGTATCGGCAAGCTCGATGCTCTTTTTTGACTCAGCATATTCGGCGGTGCGGCCGTCAAGCGGGCGCGGGGCATCATCGGGAATTTCCCAAAGCTTACCGTTTTTACGGGCGCCGATTATTCTTCCGTCTCTGCATAGAGCGGTGATTCTTCTTTCCTCAAGCCCCCATTTTTCGGAGGCCTCTCTGACTGAAATGTAACTCATTTTTTTCTCCTTGGGCGAAAATGTAAAAAAGCCGGTTTTTTTTCATCCCCGTTCGGTTTTACAGCCGTTAAGTCCTCGGCATTTTTCATGCGGATTATCGTATTTCCGAGCCTCCGAAGAAAAGCTCAGGCCGTTTTTATTTCCGCAATAAAAGACTCCGGAATCTGTCTCCAATACAGTATTCAAAGTCCGGAGCAGTCCGGCAAATGTACATATATATTTTAACATATAACCATGATTTTGTCAATATAAAAAATCCCACCATGACATCAGGTCCGCCCCGGAGACAATGAATACAGCTTGGTATAATGCTGAAATTATGATTGACTTGCCGGGACTGAAATTTTTTCTTGATTTTTATCCTCAACACTGCTATAATATATAGTATGTTTAATCAAAAACGAAACCCGAGCAGCTCGGACTTAACGGAGTAAAAATTGAGGAAGCACCGTTTTTGGCTTTTAATACCGTATCTGATTATTCAGTTCTCCTGGGGAATTATTCAGAATCTTGCGGGAGCAGCTATATTCGTATATCTTCATCTGCGGCACCCGGGCACCCCGTCCTTCGGATACGGGTTTTCCGTTGTTACCCCCTGGAGACTCAACTCCTGCCTCGGGCTAGGCATCTTCATCTTCGCCGACAGAACGGTTAAGGAAGCGGACGATCCGATCCTCGTGCACGAATACGGCCACAACATTCAGTCGCTGATTCTGGGACCTCTGTTCATGCCCGTAATCGGCATTCCCTCAATGCTGTGGTGCGGACTTAAGCCTTTTCACAGACTGAGACGAAAAAAGCACATAAGCTATTACAGCTTTTATACAGAAAAATGGGCCAATGCCTTAGGCAAAACGGTCACGGGAAAAAACACACCTAAATAGTATACACATACGCCGCTCTGCGGCAGACATAAAAATCCATAGGAGATAATTATCATGAAAAACGGAAGAAAGTTTTTCGTTACGGCCGCAGCAATCCTTCTGACTGCTGTCATGATGCTCTCGGCCTGCGACCTTAACATTACCGTCGATCCTGAAGCCACTCTGGCTCCGGCCGACGGAACCACCGGAGCTCCCGTTTCGACAAGTCCGGAGGCGGGAACAACATCGCCCTCGGATACAACAGGCGCACCCGACACAACAACAGACGCCGGCACCGATGCTCCCGCTACCACAGTCCCTGCAGGAACCGATGCCCCCGGCACGGAGCCTGCCGCTCCCGCTATGCCCACAGGCGCCGAGCTTGAAAAAGCCATTGCCGCTCTCTTTTCGACTCAGGGCTTCAACGGCATCCTCTTCACCGACTTTGGCAATGCAAAAGACATCAACCTCTGGCAGGTAGTCGCTCAGAGCGACGACAAGAGCTTCACCGGCAATATTGAGGACGTTTACAAAAAGCACGGCGTCACATTCTCTCCCTATATGGGCTGCAGAGTGATGACCAAGGATGTTCTCGCCCAAAAAATGAAGCTTTGGACAGGCCTGAATCTCGGAGACTTCAGCATGAAGTACGGCGAGCAGAATCCCACCGTATTCGCCGAAGAGGGCCTCTACGCCGTTCAGTTCGGCGGTGTTGAGAGCAATATCGCAAAAATTCTGGAAATCAATACAGAGGGCGAGGATCGCGTTTTTGTAAAGTACACATCTAGCGGTGTTCTTTCCGACACGTGGTTTACAAAGTACGGCTCCTACATCGGTAACGCCGACTACATGATCGCCGGCCTCCGTTTTTACGAAGGAAGATTCATCATCGAGAGCAACAAGGCGTACACGGAAGCTCCCGCCATTCCGAGCGAAGCCGAGCTTGAAAACGCCATGCTCAATCTCTTCAACACCCCCGGCTTCAACGGCCTTCTCTTCACCGATTTCACCGATATCAACGATGCCAACATCTGGCAGGTTGTCGCCCAGATTCAGGACGGCTCCTTCACCGGAAACATCAAGGAGGAATACATTCAGCACGGCTTCGACTACTTTGACGATACCGGCTGCAACGTAGTATCCGCCAAGGTTCTGAAGGAAAGCCTGATGCTCTGGACGAACAACGGAGACCCATCCTCCTTCAAGGGCGATCCCACTTACTTCCTTGTTACCGATATTTACGCCGTTCAGTTCGGAGGAGTTGAAATCAACCCCGTAAAGATTCTGGGCGTAAGATATGACAAGGCTGACGACCTTTATTACGTCAGATATACCGCAAACGGCCTTGTATCCGACCACTGGTTCACCAAATACGGCAATTATATCGGAGTTGCCGACGAAATGCAGGCTGCTCTCAGATTAATGGACGGCCGCTTCGTTCTCGTAAGCAACCAGGTTCTCTGGTCCGAAAGCGACAAGACCGTATTCCCTGACTACATCAAGGCCCTCACACAGAAGAATCTTATGGCCAAGGGCTTCAACGGAATTCTTCATTCGATTTTCACTGCCGACAAAATCACGACCCTCAGCATGTGGGACGTCGTTTCTCAGTACGATGACGCTTATGAAGGCGACATCGCGGCCGCCTATAAGGCCGCAGGTCTTGAATACAGCGCCGATATCGGCACAAAGCTCGTATTTGCTCAGCATCTCGCCGATGATATCTACGGCTTTACCGGCTGGGATCTTTCCGACCACCTTGCCAACACCTCAAAGCAGCCCGACGTCCTCGGCGCAGTCGGTCTCTTTGCCGCACAGCGCGGAGACGTATACCACTTCCTTGTAAAGATTCATGAAATCACGTACAAGGACGGTGTTTACAGCATCATCATCACAAACGGCGAGGATCTCGAATCCGCCCGCTGCGCAGAGGTAACTCTCCGCTGGGACGGCTCCTTCAGAATCATCTCCAACACCGTATCTCCTCTCGGAGCTCCCGGTAACGATCCCACCGATCCCGAGAGCAATCTCTATCCCGAATGGCAGATGGCCGGCGATTACTTCAACGACCCGTACAAGCCCACAGTACTTTTCAAGAATGACGGCACCTTCGTTTATCACGAAAACTGCCTTGCCGGCATGTTCGACATCACCGGAACATATACCGAATACGCCGACGCCATCGTCTGCGCAATCGAGCACAGCGTTCCTAACGGATTTGCCGGCGACGATCTCAAGTCCATCACCTTCGAAAAGGACGATGCTCACCTTGTCCTGAAGACCGACATCTGCGGCTCTCGTTCCGGAAGCATCTTCATGCCCGTATTCGGCCGCGGCTGATATCGGACAATCAAAAATAAAAAATTCCCTTACGCCGAAAAAGCAATTCAGCGTAAGGGATGTTTTTTATTTGCCGAATACTACTATCTCTCTGGTGTTGATTTCCATGCGGCCGGTATTGTTGGAGCCGATTTCTCCGCCCTTGAGGATGCCTATGCGGATGTATTTTCCGCTGACTCCCGCCATTGAAAACGCGGCAAGCACCGTGGGTTTGTTATTGTTCCAGGGGTCCGTGGTTTTAGCTGTATCAAGGCTCTTAAGGGGCGTTCCGGCAGCGTCGTAGCAGGCTGAGGGGACCTTCTCCCAGTTTACGCCGTCATCGCTGACGTAAACATCCTGAGCCTGAGCGAAGCCCTGAAGCGAGCCGGAGAAATAACCGATGGCTTCGAATTCCTTCTTTTCTCCGAAGTTCAGAGTAATGAGAGCGGAATAGTTCGCGCTATCGTCCTTCTCGCCCTTAATATTGTATTTGTAGCTGTCGAAGAACATTGCGGCCATGTATGAGCTGCCCCAGTGTCCGTTGACCAGATTGCCCACGGAAGTGCTCTTTCCGGCGGCGGTGGAATTGTTCGTACCGGTCTTGGAGTCATCCATGTACTCGATGCCGATGACGGATACACCGTATCCGATATCCGCAATGTCTGCCTTCTGGGCATCGCCGAGTCCCTCGGCACTGTACTCCGTGGATGCGATGGCGTCCTTGTCGCCTCTGATTCCCGAGAAGGTTCCGGCAGCCTGCTTGTTTGTCATCCAGCCGTTTCCGGTGGCGGTTTCGGGTCTTGTAATAACGGATATTATCGGATTTTTCGGAAGAGCGGAAAGCATGACGGTCTTTGAGGAATCAACGGCTCCGGAAACGCCGGTATCGCTGTCGATGCGGTGAACGTTCTCGCTGCTCGTTACGTATTCGGCAGCGACGGCGTTGTCGCTCTTTATGATGTCCGAGGCGATTTTCTTAAGTGCCGCGCCTTCATCGGCGGAAAGGCTTCCGTTGTAATCAAGCGTCACGGGATCTACGCCGAAGATGGTTCCGAACAGTGTCCATGCGATGAGCGTGCTTCCCGCAACCGACGGATGCTTTGCGTCCGTATGATACAGGTCTATGCGGGGATTCAGCTTATTGCTTGCGGTAAAGGCTGCTCCGGCATAGCAAACGCCGACGCCGAGCTCATCGCCGATGGCCTTGTATGCGGCGCGGAGCTTCATCTCCATTTTATCGCTGGTGGGACCGTATGCGGCAAGGTCCGAGTGACCCGGCTTGTAGCCCCAGGTCTCATAGAGCCACATCTCTCCGCCGTTTGCATCAACGAGCTTCTTGAATTCGCGGCAGCTGTCGTAAAAATCACCGGGATTGGATATCGGAGTGGAGCTCTGCTCCTGGATGATTACGATGTCGTACTTCGTGGAAGACCTGAGATATGTCAGGACCTGCTTGCCGTACTCGTCCTTTTCGTCAAGGAACTGACGGAGATGATATGCGCCCTTATACACGGTCGTGACCTTAACTCCGCTGTATCCGGCGCGCTTGGCGATGTTGTAAAAAATGCCGGAGGGCTTGTTCATATCATTATAGTAAGTAAAGCTGTTGCCGATGATGAGAACGTTGAATTTTTCCGACGGATCGCGGGGATTCATCTGCTCGGCGTTCGTTTCTTCGTTCACAGAGGACTCAGCGACCGATGTTGTCTCGGAACCGTCCGGGGCAGCGGTTGTACCGTCAGCCCGCGATGAAGCTTCCGGGGAGGATGTCGTGTCATCTGTCCCGGTTCCTCCGCAGGCGGTCAGAGGAAGAAGCATAAGTCCTGCCAGAATTACGGAAAAAAGCTTTTTCATATGATATATCTCCTTGAATTAATAATACACTGAATATGTTTTATCCCGCGGAACAGGTTGTATAAACTTGCCGTCGAGTGATCAGGCGATGTTTTCCGGAGTCTTTCAGAGGCTCTCGGAAGCAATATCGGACGTTTATCGGCAGTTTGTCCGGCTCCCGGCTTTTTCGATCATATCCGAGAAGCGCTTCATTCTGCCGTAGAGCACAGACACGAATTCATCGTACGGTATATTCTCGTAAAACGATGCCTTTCCGTCCTCTATTCTGACAAGGCTTTTATCAATTCTCATCGGCTCGAGCATTACGGATATTTCCTCCGCGGTTTTTCCGGCAATTTCCTTGGTTTTGGGGCCTCCGGATTCGCTGCAGATCATCCTCGATGCGAAGCTGTTCTTCGCAAAGCGGGCGGCAAGAGCTTCCCAATCGACGGTGCCGTCGAACGGGAGTATATGCAGGTCATTGATGCCGTCGTTGTCATGAATATGCGTTGCGGCAAGGCGATTGCCGTATTTCCCCAGGATATCGTGATCCTTTAAAAACGCATTGTGATGGCCGCAGTCGAAGCAATGCGCGAATTCGGGCCCCGTAAATCTGTCGAGCACCGAGTAAAAATGCTCCGGGAAGATTGAATTCTCAACACAGACGGTAAATCCGCATTCCGCCGCCGTCTGTCTTATTCTCTCGTATCTCGCAAATCCGATTTCGCCGGGAGCATCCGGGGTCGTGGACTGTCCCCAGGTGACGTGAACTATGCCCTTGTGAATTCCGAGCTCAGATAGCTCGCGGATTTCCCTGCAGTATCTGTCGCAAACCTTATCCGCCAACGGATCGGTTCCCCAGATGAAATTGGTTTTTGCTCCCGAAAGATGGATGTTGTCAAAGGGAATTCCCGCTCTGTCGCAGGCCTCGGGGGTAATGCCCTCCTTCAGTCCGTTCATTCCGAAGCAGACAAAATCAAAGCCCGCGTCCCTGAATATTCTGAGCCGGTCCTCAGCCGGGATCTCCGGATTTCCTATAACATATGCGCCGATTTCAGGCATGCCGTATCATTCCTTTCGTCTTCCGTGTCCGGAGTCTCGGATGAATCTCTCTGTAGGCATAGGAGGAGCCTATCGTGTGAGTTGCAAAGTAAAGACCGATTCTGTTTTCGGGATCGGCCATTACAAACGCGCCCGCCGCTCCGTCCCAACCGAATTCGCCGACCGGCGACTTCGACATCGAGAATTCGGGATCGATGTGAACTCTTCCGCAGAGTCCCCAGCCGTAGCCGTAGAGACGCCAGGAGACAAAGTCCGCCATCGCCGCAGGAACGAGGTAGTTTTTCTGCATCATCGCAACCGTTTCGGGCTTCAGAATTCTGTTTCCTCCGGGAACGCAGCCGGAGCACGCGAGGGCGCTGATAAGCTTTACGTACTCATCGGGGGAGGAGACGATGCCGGCTCCGCCGCTGTCGTAGCAGTCGCTTATCACGTAGCTGTTTACGTTCTTTCTCTCCTCGGCCGCGTCAGCGACGGGCTTGACGGGATCGCCGCGCGGCGGTTCGGAAAAGCGACAACGCTCGGCGCGCAGCTTGATACGGTCGCGGACGCCGTTTTTGCGGCGG
>JAKSPQ010000065.1 GCA_024404665.1 Clostridia bacterium | reverse complement strand
TGCTCCGGCGACCTTGCCGACCTCAAGGTCAAGTCCTGCGACATCGAGGCGTGGTCTCCGAGACAGAAGAAGTATTTCGAGGTATGCTCCTGCTCCAACCTCGGCGACGCTCAGGCAAGACGTCTCAAGATGAGGGTAAAGGGACAGGACGGAAAGACATATCTTCCCCACACGCTCAACAACACCGTCGTAGCGCCTCCCAGAATGCTTATAGCCTTCCTTGAGAACCATCTTCAGGCCGACGGCTCCGTTACCGTCCCCGAGGTTCTGAGGCCCTACATGGGCGGTAAGGCAGTCCTCACTCCCGGCAAATAATTCTTGAAAAGCACCGATAATTCCGCTGCCGAAATGAATACGAAAAGATTCAGGAAGAATGATTCCGGCTTTGTCTGCATTCATTGCGGCCGCGAGGTACTCCCGCTCGGATACTCCTCGAGAAATCACTGCCCCTTCTGTCTCTCTTCGATTCATATCGATGTAAACCCGGGAGACAGAAGCTCCGATTGTCTCGGAGAGCTTGAGCCCCAAAAAGCAGTGACGGATCCGAAAAAAGGCTTTATTATAATTCACCGATGCAAGAAATGCGGCGCAATAAGAAGATGCAGGGCAGCGCACGAGGCTGACGTTCAGCCGGACAACATAGATCTTCTTATAAGGCTTACCGCTGCGGAATTCAACGAAAATGACTGACAGGGATAAAAACGGCCTGCCGGAGCTTCTTGCTCCGGCAGGTTCTCCGGCAGCTCTCAGGGCTGCCGTCGATGCCGGCGCCGATGCCGTATATCTCGGTGCCACCGCATTCAACGCAAGAGCCAATGCAGCGAATTTTACGGAAAAAGAGCTTAACGACTGTATTGCTTATGCGCATGAAAAGGGCGTAAGGGTTTTTGTCACATTAAACACTCTGATCTACGACAGAGAGCTTAAGGATTTCCTAAAAACCGCCGAAAGCGCAAGGAATGCAGGCGCCGATGCGTTTATCATTGCCGATACGGGCGCCATAAGCGTCCTCCGGAAAACAATGCCGGACATGCCTTTGCACGGCTCAACCCAGATGTCTGTCCATTCCTCAGGAGCTGCCGATGCGCTGAAGACGCTCGGTATTTCAAGAGTGGTGCTCGCAAGAGAGCTTTCGTATACGAACATCAGAAGCTTTAACGAAAAAGTCCACGATATAGAAACAGAAATCTTCATCCACGGCGCTCTCTGCGTCTGCCATTCCGGACAGTGTCTGTTTTCCTCCGTTGTGGGAGGAAGATCGGGCAACCGCGGAGAATGCGCGCAGCCGTGCAGGCTTCCGTACAAGGTCCGCGGAAAGGAAGCTTATCCTCTTTCGCTCAAGGACCTCTGTCTTGCCGGACATATCTCCGAAATACTGGATTCCGGCGTTTCCTCCCTTAAAATCGAGGGACGGATGAAGTCTCCGGCATATGTTTATTCAGTCGTATCCGTTTACAGAACCCTTCTCGACGAAAGAAGAAACGCAACAAAGGAGGAGCTGGATTTTCTGGCTGCCGTTTTTTCGCGAAACGGCTTCACCGACGCGTATTTTTCCGGTAAACCGGACGGAAATATGCTCGGTACAAGAAGCGAAAAGCAAAAGGAGGCTTCGGTTCCGCCTCTTCCTGCCTCTGTAAAGAATCATGGATACACAGAAAAAACGCCTATAACAAAAAGCGGAGCTTCTTTTTCTTCCGCTCCTGCGCCCGAAAGGTTTCCTGCGGTCCCCGGAAGACAGAGCAATTTCAGGTCCGCGATCCTATACAATAACAATCAGCTGACGGAAAAGGTCAGAGCCTATTTCAGGCTTTGCTATATTCCGCTTGAGCATTACGCCGATGCCGTTAAGCGCGGCATCGCTCCCAGGGGAATTCTGATGCCACCTGTAATTACGGATTCGGAACTGCCGGAAATCAGGAAAATGCTAAATGAAGCTGTAAGCTGCGGCGCTACCGATGTCCTCGACGGAAATATCGGTCATCTTCCGCTTCTTAAGGAAACAGGCCTCAGAACCCACGGCGATTTCAGACTCAACATCTGCAACAGCGGCTCCGCCGCCTTTGCAAAGGAGCTCGGATACTCCGATTACATTCTGTCCCCCGAGCTCACTCTTCCGAGAATCCGCGATATCGGAGGCCCAGCCTCAGTTATCACATACGGCAGGATTCCCCTTATGATAACAGAAAAATGCGCGGGTTCCGAGTGCGGCTCATGCTCTCTCTGTGATAAAGGACGCAACAAACTGACAGACAGAATAGGTGCGGACTTCCCCGTTATCAGGACCTACAGTCACCGCTCCCTTATTTTCAATTCCGTGCCGATATATATGGCGGATAAACCCGAACAGCTGAAGAGCTCAGGCATTAATTCAACCGTCGCCGTCTTCTCGACCGAAAGCGCCGCAGAAGCCGACAGTATTACGGACGCCATAAAAAACGGTCGGCCGTATCCGCTGGGCAGGGACGGTTCCGTCAGACGTAT
This sequence comes from Clostridia bacterium, assembly GCA_024404665.1. GTDB lineage: Bacteria > Bacillota > Clostridia > Oscillospirales > CAG-272 > CAG-390. The sequence continues at coordinate 9,317 of JAKSPQ010000065.1, read as the reverse complement.
CAAACAAAAATAGACGCCACCTCATACTGACATATCGGAGTCCTCCGATATGAATACCGAAAGGAATAACCGATGAAGTATATCAGAGGCTTTGCCGTAGGATTGCTGACAACCCTGTCTGTTCTTACGACCATATACCTTCTTGTGACATATGTAAAGTTCAATCCCGATGAAGCTTCCCTTCTCGAAGCTTCAAAGCTGACGCTGTTTTTCAAAAAGGCCCAGTTCAACAAGGACTATGCGACAATTATTTTTTTAACGGCGCTTTCCGCACTTTCCGGAGTCATATTCAAAAAGCAGCCGTCAATTCCGGTTGCCGTCACCGCCCTGTCATTCTGCTATGTACTTGAGCTTTACGATTATAACCAGCTGACCAAAAGGCCCATGGTAATAACGATATTCTTTATCTGCGCGCTGTTCTGCTATGTCGCCGCTGCTGCAGTAAACGACAGATTCGGGAAAAGCACGTCGCTTTCCCGAGCCGGCATGACATGCACCCTTTCGGCTCTCGTGATTTCCGGTATCTGCAGTTCCTTCCAGTACAGACTGTATTCCGTTAAGGATATGCTTCAGGAAATCGCCGATGCAAACATCACGCTGACACCTAAAGTAAAGGCGGTTCCTTCCTTTGTCAGAATGATATGGATGTCTCTCGTAAACAGCGGCGAAGACGTAGCCAGAGACGCGAATTTCACTCTTCAGAAGCAGCTTACAGCCGGATATATGAAGGGTCAGTTTCTCTCGACTCTCGACCCTGAGGATTTCCCCTTCTGCTTTGCGCTGACAGTGCTTATTTTCGGCTCTCTGATTCTTTCGTTTGCTCTTTCGCGCAGATACAGGCTTCTTACCGCGCTTATAAGCCTTGCGCCCTTTGCTTCCGCATTGGTTTATGTTCTGACGGATCACTCAGACACCCTTCCGCTGCCTGTAATCACTCTTCTCGGCACGGGCTTTGTATGCTTCTTCACCGAATACGATCAGCACGGCAAGGGTCATGACACTTCTTATGATGACGATGACGAACCCACACCGACGGAACCTGTTCCCGAAGAGGCTCTTCAGGATGAAATATACTACACCTGATAAGCTTATTGTATTATTAAAAAAACGGTCTTTCCTCTGTTTAGAATCAGAGGGAAGGCCGCTTTTTTATGATTTATTTTCTGTCGGCAGACGCCCGAAGGACGTCCGCTTTCCGTTTTAATCCGGAGCCCGGTTACCGAAGCGGGAGTAAAACTGCTTTAGTGCAGCAGCTATGTGCTTACAAAAATTTCTCATAAAGTCTGAGATATTGAAATCAAGCCCCGCTTGCCGTTAAGATTACCAGCTCCAGCCGGTATAGGCTCCGCCGTCGACACCGGACCTGACATAAGCCTCCTTAGGCTTGCCGTTCTCGGCCTTAATGCCGTAGGTTCCTTCACTGGCGTAATAGAGCATATTGTCCTCAACATAGCTCCTCGCAACGGCAAACCAGGTTCCTCTCGAGCCGTTGACCGCACCCTGAGGAGACTGGGGCACAAATACCGCGGGAGCCTTTATTACCTGGTACAGAAGGCGGACATCGTTAATCACGTGATGCGCAAGCTGTACTATGTCGGATTTCAGCGTCGATGCTGAATTATTGGCAAGAATCTTTGTCTGAGCGGGCTTATTCATATCGCCGAGAATCATGAATCTGATGCCCTCGAAGTCCATTCTTGAGACAATCGAGGAGTTGTTGAAATCTGCCGCAATTGCCGAAACTCCGGTTTTTGCGGTTACAAGATCCTCGTGAGTATATATACAGTTCACGGTAATATTTCCAAGTGTGAAATATTCGCCGGTGTGAATCTTGAGGTACGGAACATCGCTTCCGATATAATTCGCAATGTAGTTTGAGAGCTTGGCAAGATTCGACTTGTGTCCCGAAAGAACCGTATCATCGGAGAACGTCGTCGGGAAATTGCATATCACTCTTTCGAAGGTAAGCTGAGTGTAATACTTCTTTAAAAATAGCGAGAAGCCTGCAAGATGATCGGAATGGCAGTGGGTGAAGTACCAGCCGGCAACAGTGATCTTCTGCCCCTGAGGAATGCCGGTAATGTCTCTCATGAACTTCATGAGACCGTCGATTTCGGCAGTATCGAACTGCTGATATCCTCCTCCGTCTATAACAAAGAGCTTATTGTCGCAGAGCTTAATTATGTAAAGCATACCGCAGTCGATCTTATTCTCACCGTTATTCGAAATATTGGTGCCCTTTGCGCTGTAAGGCATACCGAACTGATAAACGACGGTTCCCGTCTGATCCCCGGAAGCGGTATAACCGAAATCGGAAACAGAGCAGGTTGAATTGCGGTCAATAATTACTCTTGTCTCCTTGGAGGCATTCAGATAATAGGTATAGATGCGGGTGCTTCCGTCGTAATACTCCGCAAACTTATTATTGTCGTAAGCATTCGAGAATGTTCTCGAATAGCCGTATTCCTCAAGCTTCCCGCAATAGTCGTCAAACATCGCGGCTGTTGTCGAGGATATCACCATCATTTCGGATTCCGAGTCTTTAGGCAGTGCGGAATTGTTCACGCCCTGACCGCAAAGATATACGGATGACGCGCGGGTGCCTCCGATAAAGGCGGGGATTGTCTGAAGCTTCCATCCGCCCGAAATATTGCTCTCGAGTATTCCGCAGACGGTGCACTGTCTGTCGCTTCCGACGGCTTTATACGAATGAACCGCAGCCGCCTTGATTTCACCGCAGTAAATACATTTTTCGGGATTCAGGCATGTGCCTTCGCCCCTGAAAGTATGACCGGAGCAGGCATCGGTCGAAGATGTGACAAGAGCCCTGTAATTCAGAGACGGCTCTTCTCCGGTTCCCTTCCAGATAAGTATATTATCTATCCAGCCATTCTGCTTTCCGCCGGTTTTGAGCACGATAGCGCCTCCGGATTCTCCCGGAGTGAAGGGGCTTCCGGGACGTCCGACAGATACGAGAGTCCACTTGCCGCTTCCGGGATAGCCCTCGGTATTTACCCTGACATAGCATTTGCTGCCGTTCTCCCAGTCAACTGCAACTCTTACGGAGATCGATATTCCCTTAAAGGCCTGAACGGAAGAATTATAGCTCTTTCCGAGAATTCTCGTAACCATTGAGTTTGCATTTGTATTTGCCGCGTAATAGGTGCCCGACTGGTCGTATGTAATCCAGCTTCCGTAGGAGTGAGCCTGATTGTTTCCGTTTCCGCGGTTTCTTACATGAAAGGAATTGTAGAACGAACCGTTGTAATCAGATACAAGAGCAATATATCTGTCAGCTGCAGAGGCATCATCGTAAATCATGTCATACTGATATGTATAATTTGATTCGTGATACTTACCGAATTCCGCAGCCGAAAGAACGATGACGTACGAATCGGCTCCGTCGGTCGTGTTATTCTTGATATAAAGCTGTTTTGAACCGTTTTTGGTAACGATGCTGTATGTCGAAGTATTGTTGTGATATGCGCCGTTCACCGTAGAATCAGTCTTCCATCCGAGCATGTTCAGAACCGAAGTCGATGAAGCGTTTTCCTGATATGAATTAAAGCCCTCGTAATAAATAAGCGTTCCATAGGTGGGATCCTTATATCCGCAGTGAGAGCAGATTCCGCTTGAGGAATAAAAGCTGTGGCTGAGTCCGGGTATAACGGTCTGTGCCGAAAGCACTGTTCCGCATACCGAGCAATGGGAGCCTTCCGTCTTTCCTTCAACACCGCAGGATGCGGGTACCCCGGGATCGGTTACCGGGACGTGATCGGCAAGAGCTGTAGCTCGTGTTTCGGAATACCCGCAGCTGCAGCTTCTCTTTTCGGTTCCCGGAGTCTTGCACGTGGCTGCCGTTACGGCTTCATAAGGACCGAAGGAATGAACATGAACATCAGTCAACGGTTCGGTTACGGGTTCGGTTGCCGGCTCCGTTGTCGGCTCTGTTGCAGGTTCCGTTACAGGTTCCGTTACGGGTTCAGTTTCGGGTTCGGTTGCCGGCTCCGTTGCCGACTCCGTTACGGGCTCAGTTGCATTTCCTGCAGAAGTAACCGACTCAGAATCACTTGGCTGCGTGATACTTCCTGTTTCCGTTTCGGACGGTTCGTAAGATGTCACTGCCGTCGTATCCTCAGTACCTAAAGAGCCTGAGCAGGAAGAAAGCAAAAACGACAGCGATATCAATATAAGGAATGCCGTAAACAGTATTCCGAATAATTTTCTCTTCATGTTTATTCCTTTCGGACAAATATTTATATTTTAAATTATATAAAAAACACGGCTGATTGTCAAGAAAAAAATAACCGTTTGATTTAGTATGTTAAACCGATGATACAAAACGGCCTCTTTGTAAATTAAAAAAGTGTTTATTTTAAAAATAATAATAAAAAACACATTAAAAAACTTCAAAGATGTTCAATTAATCTTTGCTTTTTTTATAATAATATGGTATAATATACTAAACCGATTTATCATAAAACAAATCCAATAATTCCAGGAACAGTTAAATGCCTCATTATGAAACTCTGAGTGAAGAGCTTACCGCTAAAATGAACAGCGACCTAGCGGCGGGAATCCGGACGGGCTATGCCTTTGACGAATCCACCGCTATCCGGCGCTATCCGCCTTCCTCCGTAAAATCATCTCTCCTGAGATCCGCCTTTGTCCAGGACACCGACAAAATTCTGTATTGTCCCTTTTATAACCGCTATGCCGACAAGACACAGGTATTTCCGCTGTACAGAAACGATGACATCACGCGCCGCGGCCTGCATGTGCAGTTGGTTTCAAGAATATCCAGAACCATAGGAGCTGCTCTCGGACTGAATCTTAACCTTATAGAAGCAATTTCTCTCGGTCACGACATCGGTCATCCTCCGTTTGCTCATTCCGGCGAAAAATACCTCGATGAGCTTCTTTATGCCCATAAGGGACTTCACTTTTCCCACAACATTCATTCCGTGAGAGTTCTCGACGGTATCTTCCAGTACAATATGAGTCTTCAGACCCTCATCGGCATAGCCTGTCACAACGGTGAGCTCGCCTTTGATGAATATCATCCGCAGCCTCTCGACAGCTTTGAAGAATTTGACGCATTGATAAAGAGCTGCGGTGAAGACAAGGCCAATATCGCAAAGCTTGTTCCGTCAACCCTTGAGGGCTGTGTAGTAAGATTTGCCGATATCATCGCTTATATCGGCAAGGACAGACAGGATGCAGACAGGGCCGGTTTTCTTCCGGAGTCTCATTTCAAGCGCAGCGCCATCGGCAGCATAAACGCGGAGCTCATAAACAACCTTGAAATCAACATCATAGAAAACAGCTACGGAAAGCCTTACATAAAAATGGACAAAGAGCACTTCGACGGAATGATTACCGTTGTAAGGGAAAACTATGCGGACATTTATCACCCGGTAACGGCCGAAGCGCACCTTGAAGAAAACATCCGCCCCATGATGGCCGAAATGTACGACAAGCTCCTGTACGACCTTTCCGTCGGCGACAGAACTTCCCCGATTTTCACTCATCACATAGATTATGTAAACGCCGCTCATTATAAGAGACGCCGTCCGTACGAGGAAACAGAGCACAATCAGCTTGTCGTTGACTATATCGCAAGCATGACAGACGATTATTTCATCGATCTGTATAACAGACTTTTCCCCGGACACAAATACACGATTAATTACAAGGGGTACTTCGATGTATGAAATACAGAAGGCATCGACCGTAAAACGAATATCGGCACTTCTGCTTGATCTGATTCTTCTGGCAACCGTTGCGGTGGGCATCGGCTCCCTTCTGTCGGCGATTACAAAATACGACAGCTATTCCGACAGACTTCAGGAAATTTACAGGGAATATGAAACAAAATACGGCGTGGATTTTAATATCACACCCGAGGATTACGCCGCTCTTTCTGACAGCGAAAAAGCCCGGTACAATGAGGCCAACACCGCACTGGCTGAAAATACAGAGGCCAAGGACGTATACAACACCATAATCAACCTCATAATCTTCAATGTTTCGATCGCACTTTTCGTTTCCTTCATGCTGATGGAATTTCTGATACCCATGCTTCTCGGAAACGGAATGACTGTCGGAAAGAAGATATTCGGTATTGCTGTCATACGGACAGACGGAGTGAAAATCAACCGTCTGCAGCTGTTTGCAAGATCGATTCTCGGAAAATACACATTTGAAACGATGGTGCCTGTTCTTATTGTGATAATGCTGTATTTCGGCACCCTCGGTTTTCTCGGACTTCTGATACTGCTGGCAATCATAGTGATTCAGACAGTACTTATTATTTCCACCGATAAGAATCAGGCCATACACGATGTTCTCGCATACACCTGTCTCGCCGATTACTCAAGCACTAAGATATTCGATACCGAAGCTCTGAGGGACGAGTATCTGAAAAAGCTCGAGGCCGAGGCGGCCGAACGCGAAAACGATACCTACAGATACTGAAAAACAAAAACAAATATAAAAGGAGTCGCTATGAAAGTTGTACTTCAGAACCTCACAAAGATTTTCCCCAACAGGAACAAGAAAATTAAAACCGGGGTTACTGCCGTAAGCAATTTCACATATGAAATTCCGGACGGCAAGCTTATCGGTCTTCTCGGTCCCTCCGGCTGCGGAAAATCCACAACTCTCTACATGATCAGCGGACTTGAAAAGCCCACCGACGGTAAAATTTTCTTCGGAGAAGACGACGTTACCGAGCTCTCTCCCGAAAATCGCGGAGTAGGTCTGGTTTTCCAGAACTACGCTCTTTATCCTCACATGACAGTAAAACAGAACATTCTGTTCCCGCTCCAGAACCTCAAGGGTGCAGAAAAGCTCTCCAAGAACGAGATGCTGAAACGTACGGTAGAGGCAGCCAAGCTCGTTCAGCTTGACGAACTCCTTGACAGAAAGCCCTCCGAGCTTTCCGGCGGTCAGCAGCAGCGTGTAGCGATTGCAAGAGCTCTCGTAAAAATGCCGAGAGTGCTCCTCCTCGACGAGCCTCTTTCAAACCTCGATGCAAGACTCAGACTTCAGACCCGAGAGGAAATCAGAAGAATTCAGAGAGAAACCGGTATTACAACGATATTCGTAACACATGACCAGGAAGAGGCCATGTCCATCTCCGACGAAATCGTTGTCATGAAGACCGGTACCGTTCAGCAGACCGGCGCTCCTCAGACGGTCTACGACGATCCCGTAAACCTCTTTGTCGCAAAGTTCCTGGGAACTCCTCCCATCAACGTCTTCGCCGGCAGAATCTCCGGAGGCAATGTGATGATAGGTGACGATGCGATCTTTGCCGTAGACGGCGAGGAGGATCGCGAAATCTGGGTCGGCATAAGACCCGAGGGCTTCATCCCCGATATCAACGGAAAGCTTGGCTGCGAACTTCAGTCGATTGAAGTCATGGGCAGAGACATCTCCGTCGTTTCCAAGAATGAGGCCTCCGTAAATCCCGTAATAAGATCCATAATAGGCTCCGATGTTACCGTACCGAACTCCGGCACAGTACGCTTCAGACTTAAGCCGTATAAGGTATTCCTGTTTGAGAAAAACACGGAAAACAGAATCCGCACCGAACTCAAGCCACTTTAATTCGCTCTGAGAAAAAGAAAGGAACGGGTTTTCCCCATGGTATACGGAAAGCAGCAATGGAAGGCATGGCTTTATCTCCTTCCCGCTCTCATTCTTCTTGCCGTCTTCACTGTATGGCCGATAATCAACACTCTGAGAATGGCGTTTCTCAATGACTACGGCCTTATGAGCGAACTCGGCGGCGTTAAATTCGACATCGGCATCGAAAACTTCCTTAAGGTAATGCAGTATTCAAAATTCAAGAACTGCTTATTGAACACAATGCTTCTCACGGTTCTCACCGTGCCGATTTCAACCTTTTTGGCTCTTCTCATATCCGTTTGCTTGAACTCCATCAAGTTTCTCAACAGATTTCTTCAGACGGTATATTTTCTCCCTTACGTAACAAACTCCATCGCCATCGGTATGGTATTTGCGGCGATGTTCAACATCGTAGGAAATATCGTTAATCCCGATCTCTCGAATCCCTCAAATATCATAGTAACCAAGGGAATAATAAACAATCTTATCGAGTTCTTCGGCGGTAAGCCCATCGTCTGGCTCAATGCCGGCTCGACATATGCCGCAAATATTGCCGTCATGGTAACCTATATTGTCTGGAATGCTCTTCCCTTTAAGATTCTGGTCCTTCTAGGCGGTCTCCAGAGCGTAAACAAGCAGTATTACGACGCCGCAAAAATCGACGGAACCTCGAAGGCAAGAATATTCGGAAGAATCACGGTTCCGCTCCTCTCACCGATGATAGCCTATGTTGTGATTACCGGCTTCATCGGCGGTTTCAAGGAGTATTCGTCAATTGTCGGTGTTTTCGGCGAATCCATGGGCCCTGTCGGCGATGACGGCAGACTCAACACAATCGTCGGCTTTATTTACAAGGCACTTGAATCCGACAGCCAGGGCCGCGCAAGCGCAGCCGCACTCATTCTTTTTGTCATCATATTCGTTGTCACAATGATCAACCTGTATGTCAGCAAAAAGCGCGTCCATTATTAAGTGAGGTATCCGCGATGAATTCAAACGTTGTAATGAAAGAACGCAACCTCGCGTCTGTCAAGCGAAATCAGGAAATCGTCAAGGCGCTCTCCAAGGTGCTCGTGTATTTTTTCCTGATTGTCGTTGCAATTGCGGTAATATTCCCGTTCTATTGGATGATAAACTCATCTCTCAAAACAAGAGCTGAATACGAGCTGAGCTCCCCCACATTCTTCCCTAAGGATATACGCTTTTCAAACTATGTGGACGCATTCAATGCCGGAAACCTCGGCACTCTGTTTTTAAACACCATGTTCGTAGGCGTTGTATCAACGCTTCTTTCGCTTGTCATTACGGTACTCACTGCCTTTGCCCTCGCAAGACTCGAATTCAGGGGCCGCGATGCGCTCTTTGCCGCAATGCTTGCGACCATGATGATTCCCGGAGAGCTTTTTACAATCACGAACTATGTAACCGTATCAAGCTTTAAATGGACTCACACCTACAGGGTTCTGATTATCCCCTTCCTTGTCAGTATCTTTTACATTTACCTTCTGAGACAGAATTTCATGCAGATTCCCGATGAGCTGTATCTTGCCGCAAAGGTTGACGGCACGTCGGATCTCAAATACCTCTGGAAGGTAATGGTTCCCCTTTCTCTTCCCACCCTCATTTCAATCACCATACTCAAGATGATGGGCGCATGGAACTCTTACGTATGGCCGAGACTC
>JAKSPQ010000064.1 GCA_024404665.1 Clostridia bacterium | reverse complement strand
GTGCATCTCGTGTGTTCGCGTGTATGCGCCAGCTCTGTTGTTGTAGGCTGCCATGATCTCGGGGCAGCGGTTGTCTGCTATAGAGTGGCCAGAACGCGTGCGGGCTTAGAGTTTCATGTTCTTCGTAGGAACCCTTACCCGCTTCGGAGTGGCGCTCGCCGCGTTTGCCGCCATCGGCTATTTCGGATATCACGCATATCACAGCACCGTTCCATCGGTTACTACCGGGGAGGTAAAGAGGATATCCCAGAGCTTCAGCTGTACGGGAACCGCCTATCTGCTGAGAGACGCAAGCAGAATTCCCATGCCTACGGCAGGCTTTGCGGACTATTCCGTTTCAAGCGGAGAGCGCGTGGCAAAGGGAGACCGGCTCTGCAGCGTATATTCCTCGGACAGAAGCGACATAAGGGAAACGATTGACGCGCTGGACGCCGAAATCGCTCTGCTGAAGAGAAGCGCCGGAGGAGGAGTAAGCTCCGAGGGCATACTCAAGACATCGGCAGAAATCACGGAAAGCTATCTGAAGATTATGGAAAATCTGTCGGGCGGCAGCATCGGTCCGGCCGCCTCGGTGTCTGACTATTTCAGGGAAAAGCTGTCGCGCGAGCTCTGCCTCACGGGAAAAAGCGAAGGCATAACCGAGATGATAGAGACCCTGACCGCGCGCCGCGCCGCGGCGGTTTCGTCGCTCGGAACGTCGGTTGCGACGGTCAAGGCCGGCGGACCCGGATATTTCTTCATCGGTGCTGACGGATACGAGAACATATTCACATTGGCTCTTGCCGACGAACTGACGGAGGAAACGTTTGAGGATGCGGTTGCGCGTTCCCCGGAGACGTTCGCTCCGTGCATCGGAACGATAGCGGCAAGCTCCGAGTGGAAGCTTGCGGTGTACTGCCCGGGCTTCGAAATGCTCCCCGCTGACATAGGGAAAAAATACGGCGTTACCCTCACCGATGCCGACAACCTTGTCATCGATATGAAGCTTGAGAAAAAAATAAAGACGGACGAAGGCATGATCCTTCTCTTCGACGGCGGCGTGATGCCTCCCGAATGCTCCTGGCTCAGATGTCAGAGCGTTTCCATCGTCTGTGAATCCTTTGACGGATACAGGGTGCCTTCCTCGGCCGTGAGACTCTACGACGGAATGACCGGGGTTTATACCGTCCAGAGCGGCCACGTCACATTCAGGAGGATCAGGGTTCTGACCGAGGGAGAGGGCTACTACATCGTGGCGGATTACGAGTCCGCCGGCGACATTGCTCCCGAGATTACAAGATATATGCCGTACGGTATGAGCGACGTCATCGACGGCATGGCGCCGATGAGGCTGTTCGCGCAGGAAACCGGATTGACCCTGAGAAACAGCCGTAACGGAGGAATAGATTTTCTCTGCGGCGGCGGATATCTCATGAGCGATGACGGCATGTCCGTGCTCACGGGACGGAGACTCCCGCGGGGAACGAAGCCGCTTCCTTACGGAACCGCAAACGAGTATTATCATATGCTGAACATTACCGATGAGATGATTCTCACGGGTAAAAAACTGTATCACGGAAAGGTCCTGAACTGATGTCGGACGAATTTGAAGAGCTCCGCGCACGTGCGGAAAGAATAAAGGAAAATGTTGCCGAGGCCGAGCTGAAGGCCGGAAGAAAAAGCGGAAGCGTGACTGTTCTGGCAGCGGCAAAATATGCGTATCCGGAGGAAATCGCCTTTCTGAGAGACGAATGCGGCATCACCGTTTTCGGGGAAAACAGGGTGCAGACATATGTCGATCACGCGGAAAAAATCCCCGGAGGAACCGGAAAAATCAGGCTGGATTTCATCGGAAGCCTGCAGAAAAATAAGGTGAAATATATTTCCAAGGACGTTTGTTTAATACATTCCCTCGATTCTTTGGCACTGGCCGCGGAGATCGACAGACAGGCCGTAAAGGCCGGCAGAAGCATTAAGGTTCTTGTTGAAATCAACAGCGGAGAGGAGGCCTCCAAGGGAGGTTTGGCTCCGGCTGACGCAGAGGCATTCTGCAGGTCTCTCGGCGATTTCCGGTCGATTGAGTTTGCCGGATTCATGACCATGGGGCCGAGGTACGATAATTATATAGATTATTTTAATAATTTTTATAAAACTTCGCAACTTGCTCTTGACATTTGGGAAAAAACAATTCATAATATAGGGGACCCGATTCTGTCCATGGGAATGAGCGACAGCTTTGAACCTGCGATTGCCGCAGGCTCCACGCTCATAAGGGTAGGCTCGGGCTTATTCGGGAGACACACTCCCACCCTCTGAAACCTGAAAGAAAAAACAAGGAGATAATAAAAAAATGGCATTTGATTTCCTGAACAGAAACAGAAGTAACAATCAGTCCGCTGATTCCCAGTATGACGAAAACTATTACGCAAAGCAGGACCAGGACACTGTCGACGATTACGGCTATGCCGCTCCCAAGCAGCAGGAGCCCGAGTACGACCGCCGCGAAACCAGCGCCTCCTCCAGAGCGCGCTTAGCATCCGCAGGCACCGGAGCATCCTACTCGATGAAGCTCATGAAGCCCTCGCTGTATACCGACGGCCCCGTCATCGCAGAGGAGCTGCTCAAGGGAAATGCGGTCATCATCAATCTTGAGAACGCATCGGCAGAGGTGGCTTCCAACCTTATCTTCTTCCTTGACGGCGTTGTATACGCCATCGACGGTCATCTCAAGGCAGTATCGGCAACCACTTTCATGCTGACTCCCCGTACGATGGATATCACGGAGGCTGAGTCCGGCACAGCTCAGGAAACCACTGAGGATTCCGGCTTCGGATACGCCGGCTACGGATCCGGCAACTGATAAAGACAGAATATACGGGCAGCCGGTTTTTTTCCGTCTGCCCGGTATCCGTTTTTACATACGGCTTACAGGGCTTGAAAATATGATTGACTATGTTGTATACATTGTTGAAACCCTCCCGATAGTCTTTCTGGTCGCGCTTCAGTTTGCCATGATGGGAAGAGCAATCGGCTCCTGGTTCCTTCAGGATGACAGCCCGCTCTACAACTTCCTTGTGGAATTCACGGAGCCCGTCATCGCTCCGGTTGCGGCTGTCTTCGAGGCGCTCGGATGGTTTCAGGATTCGGTTATCGACATGCCGTTTTTAGCTACAATGATGATTGTGGCGATGCTTGAATCGGCACTAACACTATTCAGATAAGGAACAGCAAAATGGATTTTATCCCGGAAAAAATCAGAGAAAGATATAACCTGAACGGACCCGATTACAAGCGGTCGGACGTAGACCGCTGCGTATCGGATCTGCTTGCGTTTCAGCGCAAGAATATAGCCGAGAACATGGCGCTCAAGGATTCGAAGGCCGCTCTCGAAAAAGAACTCGAGAACATGAAGAATTCCTATGAGGCCACGCTTACGGGCTCGGGCGAAAAGCTCGCCGAGACCGAGGCAAGGCTTGCCGGCGTCGAGGCCGCGCTTCGCGCAGCCGATGAAAGGGCGTCATCGTATGCCAATGAGTGCATAACCGTTAAGGGCAGGCTTGCCGCCGCGGAAGGCGAAATCGCGGAGCTTAAGGAAAAACTTGCCGCCGCGGAGCGCGCGGTATCGGACGCAAATTCCGAGGGACTTGCGGAGGAGCTTGCAAGGGTCACCGCGGAGGCAGCCTCTCTCAGAGATGAGCTGACAGCATCGCAGACGGCCATGGAAGCTCTTGCCGACGATCTCGCCGCGGAAAAAATGAAGGGCGAGGGAACGCAGGAAGCGACCGGAGACGAAATCGGTGCCGCTATTGCGGCTTTGATAGCTGAAAGTGCCGGAAACAAGGCGCTTCTGCTTGAAATAAATGAAAAAATCAATAAGCTTTCCGCCGGAGCGGTTTTGGCCGCCGAAGCAGCGGACGAGGATCCGGACGGGGAGATAGAGGTCGAATGGAATGCGACCGCCGACGGTGAAGGCTGCTCCTGCGCAGGCGCCGCGCATGAGGACGCTGCGGAGCACGACGCGAAGCTTGCCGCCGATCTCGGCGCCGAGGCCGAGGTCCTCCGCATGATTGACGAAGCCACCGAGTCCTGGAACGAAGCTCCCGCAGAAGCCGCAGAAGCTCCGGCGGCAGCCGAAATCACCGCTGAGACAGCCGAAGCTTCCGCCGAAGAAAAGGCTTCTGAAGAGGTATCCGAAGCTACTGCGAATACAGCCGAGACTTCCGAATCTTCGGAAGAAACCGTAGCCTCCGCCGAAGAAAAGGCTGAAGAAACCTCCGAGAAGACGGAAGAACCCGAGCAGCCTGAGACTGCAACTGACAATACAGACGCAACGGTAATCGCCGTTGTTACTCCCGTAGATGCTGCGGCAGCCGAAATCACCGCTGAGACAGCCGAAGTTCCCGCCGCGGAGAAGGCTGAAGAAACCTCCGAGAAGACGGAAGAACCCGAGCAGCCTGAGACGGCATCTAACAATACAGACGCAACGGTAATCGCCGTTGTTACTCCCGTAGATGCGGCGGCAGCCGAAATCACCGCTGAGACAGCCGAAGTTCCCGCCGAAGAAAAGGCTGAAGAGCCCGCCGAAAAGGCAGAGTCCGAAGAAGCTCCCGCTGAGGAAAAGTCGGAAGAACCTGCAGCTCCCGAAGTTTCCGCCGAAGCCGTCGAGCCGGCCGATGAAAAGGCCGGAAGCGATTCCGACGGCGCAACCGCCGAAGCCGCCCCCGAATCAGAGGCAGATGAACCCGCCTCCGAGGCCATCGCCATTGAAAAGGCGAACGACAAAGACCCCTTAACCCCTGTTTCCGAATCGACCGCGGATAACGACAGCGGCGATTTTGATATAAAAGAGCTTGAAAGAATGCTCGGCTCCATGGATTTCGGAGAAAAAAATACTCCGGCCGATGAAGCTCCTGCCGAAGATGAACCCGAGGAGACCCCTGCCGATGATGCAGAGGAGGAAAAGAAGGACGACGATCCGATTTCCGAGCAGCTCAGAAAAATCCTCGGCTTCCTTGCGGACGAAAAAGCATCCGTAAAGGCCGAAGCCAAATCAACCGAAAAAACCGAATCCGAGGAAACTGAAAAAGCCGCAGCCAAAGCAGCCGAAGAAGCCGCAGCAAAGGCCGCCGAAGAGGCTGCAGCAAAAGCAGCCGAAGAGGCCGCAGCCAAAGCTGCCGAAGAAGCCGCGGCAAAGAAAAAGGCAAACGAACAGCTGAGCATTGATTTTTCCGGAAACTCGGGAGAAGGCGTTTCTCCGTTTGAAGCATCCTCAAAGAGCTCTGCCGCTCCGACCAAAACGCTGTCGGAAATGAAGAGCTCTCTTGAGTCCATAAGAAGAAAGCTCAAAAAATAATCCGGAGTCCTCCGTACACCGGATTTCAAAAAAGATTTTTATTTAAGGATTGGATACAACAATGGCCAAGGATTACACATCAACACTTAATCTGCCGCAGACAAGCTTTGCCATGCGCGCAAATCTTCCCCAGCGCGAGCCCGAGATGCTGAGGTACTGGGAGGAGATCGGTCTTTACGATCTCATGCTCGAAAATGCCAAGGGCAGACCTCAGTTCCTGCTTCACGACGGCCCTCCTTTCTCCAACGGAGACATTCACATGGGCCACGCCCTCAACAAGACTCTGAAGGACATCATCGTTAAGTCAAAGGCGATGGAGGGCTATTATACGCCTTACATCCCCGGCTGGGATAACCACGGTATGCCCATCGAATCCGCCATCATCAAGAAGAACAAGCTTGACAGAAAGCATATGACCGTTTCCGAGTTCCGCAGCGCCTGCCATCAGTTCGCTCAGAACTTCGTAGACAGACAGAGCGCCGAATTCCAGAGACTCGGTATCGTCGGAGACTGGAAGCATCCCTACACCACCATGGCTCCCAAATTCGAAGAGCGCGAGGTCAGAGTATTCGGAGAGATGTTCTCCAAGGGTTACATTTACAAGGGACTCAAGCCCGTGTACTGGTGCCCTCACGACGAGACCGCTCTCGCCGAGGCCGAAATCGAGTACTCCGACGTAAAGTGCAACTCCATCTTCGTAAAATTCGCCATAAAGGACGATAAGGGCAAGCTCGCCTCCGTCTGCGATCTCTCAAAAACATATTTCATCATCTGGACCACTACCACATGGACTCTTCCCGGCAACCGCGCCATCGCGCTCAACCCCATAGAGAATTATGTCGTAGTCAAAGCGGCCGACGGAAACTGCTACATCGTCGCGGAGCCCCTCGCTGCAAAGACGATGGCTGTCGGCGGAGTGGAGAATTACGAAATCGTCGCCACCATGCCCGGAAGCGAGTTCGAATATATGACAGCCAAACATCCGTTCCTTGACATCGACAGCCTCATCGTCAATGCCGATTACGTCACCATGGACAGCGGTACAGGCTGCGTTCATACAGCCCCCGGCTTCGGTGCGGACGACTACCTCACCGGCAAGAGATACGGCATCGAGATCGCCGTTCCCGTTGACGACAGAGGCTATCAGACAGAGGCGGCAGGTCCCTATGCCGGTCTGTATTACGACAAGTCCAACGAAGTGATTTTCAACGACATCAAGGAAAACGGCGTGCTCTTCGCCTCCGAGGTTATCACTCACTCATATCCTCACTGCTGGAGATGCAAAAATCCCATCATCTTCAGAGCAACTCCTCAGTGGTTCTGCTCCGTTGAAGCATTTAAGGAAGAGGCCGTAAAGGCCTGTGCCGACGTTATGTGGCAGCCCGCCTGGGGCGGAGAGAGAATCGTCCAGATGGTACGCGAGCGTGCCGACTGGTGCATCTCCCGTCAGCGTCATTGGGGACTTCCCATTCCCGTATTCTACTGTTCCTCCTGCGGAGAGACAATCTGCGACAGAGACAGCATTGACAAGGTTGCAAAGACCTTCGGAGAGAAGGGCTCCAATGCCTGGTTCGATCTTGACGCTTCCGAATTCCTGGGCGCCGATTATGTCTGCCCGAAGTGCGGCTGCAGGAGCTTCATAAAGGAAACCAATACCCTTGACGGCTGGTTCGACTCCGGCTCCACTCATTTCGGAGTAGTCGAGGACGGCGGCCACGATCCCGCCTGGCCCAAGGACATGCAGTGGCCGGCAGACCTCTATCTCGAGGGCGCCGATCAGTACCGCGGCTGGTTCCAGTCATCCCTGCTCACCGCCGTGGGCGCCGGCAAGGGCGCTGCCCCGTTCAAGGGCGTCCTCACTCACGGCTGGACCGTCGACGGCGAAGGCAAGGCCATGCACAAGTCCCTCGGCAATTCCATTTCTCCCGATGACATCATCAAGAAATACGGCGCCGACCTTGTAAGACTCTGGGTTGCCTCCAGCGACTATACCGTAGACGTACGCTGCTCCGACAACATCTTCAAGCAGCTTTCCGAGGCCTACAGAAAGATCAGAAACACCGCCCGTATCATGCTTGCGAACCTTCAGGGCTTCGATCCCGACAGAGACGCCGTCCCCGTTTCGGAAATGCTTGATATCGACAGGTGGGCTCTTGCGAGACTCAATGCTCTCACATCGGTGTGCCGCGACGGCTACGACAGATACGAGTTCCACACCGTTTACCACGCAATCAACAACTTCTGCACCATCGATATGTCCAAGCTCTATATCGACATCACGAAGGACAGAGTATATGTCGAGAAGGCCGATTCCAAGGAAAGACGCTCCGCTCAGACCGCTCTTTGGATCATCATTGACTCCATGACACGTCTTGTCGCTCCGCTGCTTGCGTTCACCGGCGAGGAAATCTGGCAGGCTATGCCTCATTCCGCCGAAGAGGACAAGCGCTCCGTTTACCTGAATAAGATGCCCGAGGTTAACCCCGAGTACGACTTTGACGGTATGGACAAGTGGGAAAAGCTCTTCGCTCTCCGCGACGACGTCATGAAGGCTCTCGAGCTTGCCAGAGCCGAGAAGAAGATCGGTAAGTCCCTCGACGCAAAGGTTACCGTTTATTCCGGTGACGACGGGGTTTCCGCCGTGCTCGGACAGTTCTCCGATGCGGACCTTGCCACCGTATTCATCACAAGCGGCTGCTCTGTCAAAACAGGGCTTGCCCCCGAGGGAGCATATATCCCCGAGGACGGAAGACCTCTCGCCGTACTTGTAAGTCCCGCCGACGGCAAGCGCTGCGACAGATGCTGGTGCTACTCCGTAAACGGAACGGAGAGCGAAGACGGCTTCATCTGCAGCCGCTGCGAGCGTATCGTCAGCCTTATCGGCTGATATAAGCCCGAAATCCGACAGTTAAAAAAGGAAAAGGGGCAGGAAACTGCCCCTGTCTTAAAAAATGTACATCTGGCTGATAATATTGATTGCGGCGATTGCCGCCGACCAGGCCACAAAGCTGCTGACGGTCGCAAAGCTCGACCTCGGAAGCTCTTTTGACCTGATTCACGGAGTATTCCGCTTCACCTACATAAGGAACGAGGGCGCCGCCTTCGGCATGCTTTCCGAGCATCGCTGGGTTTTCCTTGTGCTTTCAACCGTTGCCATTGTCGGCATCATTATATATGTCATAAAGAACCCGCCGAAGTCTAAGGTCGCAATGCTTTCGCTGACGCTCATCGTTGCCGGCGGCATAGGCAATATGATAGACCGCGTAAGACTCGGCTATGTCATAGATTTTTTGGATTTTTATGCTTTTCCGTTCTGGAAATGGATATTCAACGTTGCTGATGCCTGCGTCTGCGTAGGCGCGGCGCTCATGATGCTCTGGCTCATCGCGGGAATCGTTAAGGACGCGAAGGCAGCTAAGAACGCGCCCGCGGCTCAGTCGGATGCCGGAAAAAGCGAGTCCGACATTGCGGCTCCGGAAAACGCCGACGAATCCGAAGAAAGAAAATGAACAAACCGCAGCGTGAAAAAGAGGAAATCTCCGCTGTCTTCGATTCCGATGAAGACGGCGGAGAACTGATATACACCTATACGGTGGACAGCGAGGGCGCCGGCAAGCGCCTCGACCGATTCGTTGCGGACCGCTCCGCGAATGAGGCAACCCCTCTGTCGCGTTCTCAGGCCGCCAGGCTTTGCCTTGAAAAGAGAGTGTTCATAAACGGTATGACAGATACCAAGAACGCCTCTCTGAGCCCCGGAGACACCGTCACGGTCATTCTGCCGGCTCCGGAGCCCGACAGACTTGAGCCGGAAAACATCCCCCTCAATATAGTCTATGAGGACGCGGATATCATCGTTGTTAACAAGCCTTCGGGAATGGTGGTCCATCCCGCTCCGGGACATTCCTCGGGGACCCTGTGCTCCGCGCTCCTGTATCACTGCGGAGACAGTCTTTCCGGAATCGGCGGAGTTCAGCGCCCCGGAATCGTCCACAGAATAGACAAGGATACCTCAGGTCTGCTCGTGGTCGCAAAGAACGATCTTGCGCATACGTCGCTGGCCGCGCAGATTAAGGAGCACAGCTGCTTCAGAACTTATATTGCGCTCACGGTAGGCTGTCCGAAATCCGAAAGAGTGTTTTACGACGCCTCAGGAAGGATTCAGAGAACACCCGACGGCCCGAGTCCCATAGGGAAGCCCGGGGACATTACCGGAACCGTTGATCTTCCCATAGGCAGACACCCGACAGACCGAAAGAAGATGGCGGTCGTTAGAGGAGAGGCCTCACGTGAGGCTGTCACCCACTGGAGACTTCTTGAAGAATATGACGGCTATTCGATGCTGGAATGCCGCCTTGAAACCGGCAGAACCCACCAGATAAGGGTTCACCTCTCATATCTCGGACATCCCGTTCTGGGAGATCCGCTTTACGGCGGGGACAGAAACAGATTCTGCGAGCGTCACCCGGGCCTTACGGAGGGGCAGGCGCTGCACGCCGCACGGCTTGAGCTGACACATCCGAGAACGGGTGCCAGAATGCTCTTCAGGTGCGATATCCCCGAGGGAATGCTGAAGGCGGCTGAGCTTTTGAAGGCAGAAGCCGAAGGCTGACATATCCGCTGTCGCTGCGCGTGCAGCCGCAGCGGATAAACGCCGGCCTCTTTAAATTTGCCTAAAATAATCCGGCGCTGTGTCCGGACCGAAAAGAATACAAACAAATGAACGAATTAAACGGATACGTAATACTTACAGATCTCGACGGTACCTTTTTGGGACAAAAGGGAGCTCTCGTTGAAAGAAATATGAAGGCTGTGGACTGGTTCAAGGCCCACGGAGGAATTTTCACCTTTTCCACCGGAAGAATGCTCTGCAATATAGGCAGAGTCATTCCGGACGCCGGAAGTCTTGTAAACGCCCCCGTAGTGGCCTGCAACGGGGCTCTTATAACCGACCTTGCAACGGATACTCCGTACGCGGAGATTCTGTTCCCGCACGACAAGGGCTGGCCGATACTCAGATACGTTATGGAGCATTATCCGGACCTCGGAGTGAGAGTATCCACTCCTCAGGGCTTTGTCACAACCGAGAAAATGCTCCGCTTCCCATTGATTCAGAGAGATATAGCCACCTGTGTCAACGGTCACTATCTCATCACCGATGTTGAAAACTGGGATTCCCTCAAATGGTACAAGTTTGTGGTCAGAGGAGATTCCGATGTTCTCGACAGACTGAGAGCCGAGGTCGAGGAGCGCTTTTCGGACGATGCGGACTTTTCAAAGTCCGGAAAAACCTTCTTTGAGGCACAGTCCAAGGGCGTAACAAAAGCTGTCATGATTCCTAAACTGAAAAGAATACTGGAAGATCAGACCGACAGAAGCCTGACCGTCATCTGCTGCGGAGACTATGAAAACGATATAACGATGCTTAAGGCGGCAGATATTTCGGTCTGTCCGTCGAACGCCATCGATGAAGTAAAAAGCATTGCCGATTACTGTCTCTGCTCAAACACCGAGGGACTTATCGCCGATATCGTCGAAATGCTGGCAGCGAAGCACGGCATCGACGTGAAATTCTGACGGCATGGGATTTGAAGCAACTGTAAAGCTGCGCATAAAGCGCGAGCTTGTCGCGCCTCCGAAGGATACAGAAAAGGCGGCCGTTTCGGGAGAGGGCTTTTTCGGGACCGAAACGCAGACTCTGGAAGCCGGGAGCGAGGCATCGGTTAAAGTCAGAAACGGTATTGTCACCGTTTCGTGGGAGGAGCCGGACGGCAAGGATACTTCCGTTTCGTTTGACAGAAACGATCCGGGGCTGATAACCGTCAGCAAAGGCCTGAAGGATGCCGGAGGCGTCATAATGGTCTTTGAAAAGGGAGTAAGACATCTGACGGTAAGCACGATAGACGGCGAAAGCATAGACCTTATTACCGGCTGTACGGAAATGAACAACAATATAATGAAAACCGGAGTGCTTTATATGAAGTACTTCGTTGAAATCCACGGCTTCAGATGCGAAACAACCGAGTTTCGCATGACGGTAAGAAAGAGAAAAGCGTAAACATGTTTAATAATATGACTTTCGTCCGGACAAACTCTATCAAATCCCATACTTTACCAATCGAACTTATGTCTACCCAGTCATTTGTTCACAGTAATTTACTAGAAATGTGAAACCAGTTCCACAATATCCTGGTTCAACGGTATACAAATATCGTGCCACGACTTATCGGTTGGTATATGAAATAGAATATAAAAGTTATTATTACCCGCATTCTTAAAAATATGACAATCCCACACAAGATATTCATATTTATCAAATGTAACCCTTATACAAAGTCCAAATACTCTTTCCCAATCCAATCCATTATTTGTATTCCAGTCTTGGTAGTTTCCTTTTTCAAGGCATTCAATGAGATTGGATTGAAATTGATCTGCCTTTTCACCGTCAAATGAAGAAACAACTTCTATATCACAGTCACTTCCATATTTTAGAGTGTCAACACCCCGACTTTTGTATGTTTTTTTGATTATTTCAACAGTTTTTATTTTAAACGATAATATTTCAAGTTCGGGAAGTGCATTGTTGTTCTTATTTTTAACGATGTCATAATAATTAGTTGATAAAATAACCATTTTATTTAATAATAGATACTCATCCATAGGCACATCTTTTATAGCATGATAGTAGCCCCATCCTCCGGGAATCTCAATTCTTCCTATTTCGTTTTCTGCAGCTATTAGATGAATTAAATTTGGATCCGCCCTAATATAATTCTCTACACAATAAGCCGGTGTATATTCTTGAGGGTATGTTACCAGATACTCGCTTGAATTCGAACATGATATTAGCATACAAGCAATCAGAATGCTACTCACCCAACAACAATATTTACGCATGTAAATTCTTCTCCTTCTACGTTCCCGCTGCTATCAAAACAAAACGCGTACAGTCTGCACAACGGCAGGAACACGCATTG
>JAKSPQ010000063.1 GCA_024404665.1 Clostridia bacterium | reverse complement strand
GGAGCCGATGCGCTGATATGCGGCGAGCTCGGCTATCACACGCAGACAGACGGCCCCGAAATCGGCATGAGCATCATAACGGCGGGACATTTTTACACGGAAAATCCCGTATGCGGACGTCTCTTCGAATACTGCGCGGATGCCGACGTTCTCTGCTTTATCACATCTTCCTGCAAAATCGCAGGCGTATGAAGGGGACTTTTGAATATGAAAAAATACAGATGGATACTGCTGGATGCGGACAATACGCTGCTGGATTTCGAAAGGTGCGAGAGAGATGCCTTCCGCGATGCCGCCTCGGCCTTCGGCGTTGAGCCCTCGGATGAGAATCTATCTCTTTACAGCAGAATAAACGATGCGCTCTGGAAGAAGCTCGAGCAGGGACTCGTAACGAAGGAGCAGGTGAAATACAACAGGTTCTCGGAGTTTCTCCGCGCTCTGGGAGAAACCGAAAATGCCGATGAGAACGGCAGAGCCATGGCCGACTGCTATATGAACGCTCTTTCGGGATACAACTGGGAGCTCCCCGGGGCATATGAATGCTGCGAGAAGCTCAGCTCATGCGGATACAGGCTTAACATAATTACGAACGGCGTGGATTTCATTCAGAACAGACGCGTGCGCGGAAGCAGGCTGAATAACTTTTTCGACAGCGTTTTCATTTCCGACGAAATACACGCCCAGAAGCCGGACCGTGCCTTCTTTGACGCCGTAGCCGCCAAAATCGCGGACTTTGACAGAGAATACGCGCTGGTTGTAGGAGATTCGCTTACATCGGACATAAAGGGCGGCATAAACTACGGAACGGATACCTGCTGGCTCAACATGACGGGAAAGACCGCTCCCGAGGACAAAAAGCCCACTTACATAATAAAAGACATCTCGGAGCTTACGGAGCTTCTTGAATGTGAATAACCGCATTCTCCCGGTCCTCCCCCGCGGGAGCTCCGGCGGAAAAACGCGTTTATCATGGAGAAAAAAAGTGATTGAAATGGAAAATCATATTATCGGATACAGAGAATTCGAGGCGGCTCTTGAGGCGGCGGGAATAGAATACAGAAAAAACGAGCTTCTCTCGGGCTATGCAACCTTCAGAATAGGCGGACCCGCGGACATCGCGGTGTTCCCGAAAAACGAGGCGGAGCTTGAAGAAAGCTGTTCCGCCGCAGGTCTGTACGGAGTGCGCTTCATCGCCGTCGGAAACGGATCGGACCTGCTGTTTGACGATGCGGGCTTCAGGGGCGCCGTAATATTTACGTCGTCGGTGAGATCCGTCGCGATAGAGGGCAATATGCTTACCGTGGGCTGCGGTATGCCGCTGACCGTTGCCGCAAAGCTTGCGGCCGATGCAGGTCTCTCTGGGCTTGAGTTTTCCTTCGGAATTCCGGGAAGCGTGGGCGGAGCGGTATTTATGAACGCGGGCGCCTACGGAGGTCAGATTTCCGACGTGCTCTCCTCCTGCCGCATGCTTAACACCGCGACCGGCGAAATCATAACGGTTCCCGGCAGCGAAATGCGCTTCGGCTACAGACGCAGCCTTCCGGCGGAAGTCGGCGGACTCATAGTTCTTTCCGCCTCATTTGAGCTAAAAACCGGAGACAGCGCCGAAATAACCGGGAAAATGAGAGAGCTCATGGGCAGACGGATATCAAAGCAGCCTCTTGACATGCCCAGTGCCGGCAGTGTTTTCAGAAGACCCGCTCCGGATATTTTCGTCGGCAAGATGATAGAGGACAGCGGCCTTAAGGGCAGCAGAGTCGGCGGGGCCGAGGTGTCGAACAAGCACGCGGGCTTCATTGTCAACGCCGGCGGAGCAAAGGCCGAGGACGTAAAAAAGCTTGTCGGAATCATTAAGGACAGAATCTATTCGGATTACGGAGTCAGACTGGAGACCGAAATAGAATACGTCCCGGAAAAGGACGACGGTGTCACCGGCCGATGAGCGGATATACCGAAAAAATACGCAGCGAGCTTACGGGCAGACTACCCGCGGCATCCTGCTGCCGCCGCTCGATGCTGGCCGGGATGCTGATAAACTCGGAGCCCGGTAAGAACGGAGCTCTTTATATCAGAATTTCGGGCAGCGACGTATTCGGGATTGTACGCACTTTCGTGTCGGAGCTTTACGGAAGACAGCTTGAGGCAGAGGAGAAAAACTGCTACGGAAGCACGGTTTATGAGGCTGTGGCATATTCGGATACGCTGTCATCGCTGATAGGCTCTCTGTCCGATCCCGCGCATATTTCGGAGCCCCCGAAGTTTTTCGGCTGCAGACACTGCAAGACGTTCTTTATGGCGGGAATGATGATGACGTCGGTGACCGTTTCGGATCCGTCCAAAAGCTCAAGGGCGGAGCTGAAGCTGTCGGATCCCGCTCTGACGCCCAAGCTCGACGAATTCTTTTTGGCGGAGGGGCTCACGCCCTCGGTTTCCTACCGGAAGGGCACGGGAAGCCTGCTGTTTCGAAAATCCGAGGATATAGAATCGCTTGTAGGCCTCAGCGGAGCAAAAAACGCATGCCTTGACATTATGCAGGCAAAGCTCATGCGTGAGTTCCGCGGTGACATAAACCGCAAGGCAAACTGTGACCTTGCGAACATAGCAAAGGCTGCCGCCTCCTCTGAGGCGCAGCGCACGGCAATAGAAAATCTGAAGAAGCACGGAGGCTTTCCGTCGCTTCCGGAGGATCTCAGGGAAACCGCAGAGCTGAGACTCGAGCACCCGGAGGCATCGCTTTCGGAGCTTGCATCCCTGCATGAGCCTCCCATATCGAAATCAGGCCTCAATCACAGACTGAAAAAACTCGCGGCTCTTGCGGAGGAGTCGGATTACTGAAAAATCAAGGCGAAAGGAGCGGAAGTAAAAATGAGCGGATTTGTACATCTTCATCTGCACAGCGAATACAGCCTGCTTGAAGGCGCGTGCAGAATCAGGGAAATACCTGCCGCCGTTCTCGGTGCCGGACAGAATGCTGCCGCTATAACCGACAGCGGAGTGATGTTCGGCTGCGCGGATTTTTACAGAGCCTGCGTTTCCTCGGGTGTAAAGCCCATAATAGGAATGGAGCTTTGCGTTTCCGCTTCGGACGACCCGTCGCTCCCGGGAAAGGCTCCCGGCACCCTCGTGCTCCTGTGCGAGAACGGCGAGGGATACGCGAACCTTTCGTACATATCGGCTCATCTTGAAGAAATAAGAGGAATGCGCCTCTGTCCGCTGTCGCTCATAAGAGAACATCACGGAGGCCTCATCGCGCTTTCGGGCGGCCGAGACGGTGAAATATTCCGCGCGCTGAGTTCCGGAAATACCGAGAGGGCCGAAAGGCTTGCGGAGCTGTTTTCGTCGGTATTCGGAAAAGACTGCTTCTATATAGAGCTTCAGAACCACGGCGAGCAGGCCGAAAGACAGCTTTTAAGCGATCTTGCAAGGCTGGCTGCGGGAAAAGGACTTCCCGTTGTCGCGACGAACGACGTTCACTATCTGAAAAAAGAAGATGCGGATCTTCAGACCGCTCTTTCATGCATAAAAGAGGGAAGAACCACGGATTCGGGGCCAGGACTCCCGACCGGCGAATTCTGGCTCAAGACCGCCGACGAAATGGAAAGACTGTTCGGAGGCTATCCCGGCGCTTTGGAAAACACCGTGAAAATCGCCGGACGCTGCGTCTTTGAAATGGAGTTCGGGAAAATACTGCTGCCCTCGTTTCCCTGTCCCGACGGCGTGACGCCCGGGGAAGAGCTGAAACGCAGGGCGGAAGAGGGGCTTCTGCGCCTGAATGAAAAGGGGCTTATCCCTGCGGCGGGCTTCTCCCTTGCCGATTACAGGGAGCGGACGGAATACGAGCTGTCCGTGATAGACGGCATGGGCTTTAACGACTATTTCCTCATAGTTTCGGACTATGTCGGAGAAGCAAAGAGAACGGGTCTTCCCGTAGGTCCCGGAAGAGGCTCCGGCTGCGGAAGCCTTGTTGCCCTGCTAACCGGAATCACCGAGGTCGACCCGCTTAAATACGGCCTGTTTTTCGAGAGGTTCCTGAATCCGGAGCGCAAAAGCATGCCGGATATAGATATCGACTTTGATTACGGGCGCAGGGAGGAAATGATCGCATACGTTAAGGAAAAATACGGCAGCGATCACGTTTCCCAGATAGCCGCGTTCGGAACCATGGCCTCAAGGGCGGCCTTAAGGGACGCTGCGCGCGTTCTGGGGCTCTCCCCGGCCGAGACCGATAACTTATGCTCCCTGCTGCGCGCGGAGGGCGACATGAGCCTCGGGGAGGCCGTACAGACAAAGAAGGTGCGCGATGCCTGCGGCTCACCCCGGACCGCAAGGGTTTTCGCGCTTGCTCAGAGGCTCGAGGGACTGCCGAGAAATCTCTCCGTGCATCCTGCGGGAGTCGTTATATCCGAGAAGCCCGTGTACGAATATCTTCCTCTGCTTAAAAACGGCGACGTGACCGTAACCCAGTATGAAATGGGGACTGTTGCCGATATCGGCCTTCTCAAATTCGATTTTCTGGCGCTCCGCAACCTGACTGTCATCGATGATACCGTAAAGACCTTGAGACGCCGCGAACCGGACTTTTCTTTCGATACCGTCGATGAAAACGATGCGGCAGCCTATGCCCTGATTTCATCGGGGGCCACGGCCGGAGTTTTTCAGCTCGAATCCGATGGCCTCAGAAAAACCTGCATGCGGATGAAGCCCGAAAACCTCGGCGACCTTACCGCCGTCATCGCGCTGTACAGACCGGGGCCCATGGAATCGATTCCGAAATATATAGAGGGACGTAAAAATCCTTCGTCGGTAAAATACGCTCATCCTCTGCTCGAGCCGATACTCAGGCCGACATACGGCTGCATAGTGTACCAGGAGCAGGTGATGAATATCTTCAGAACGGTTGCCGGCTACAGCCTGGGACGCGCGGACCTTGTGAGACGCGCCATGGCAAAGAAAAAAGCGGAGCTGCTGAAGGGGGAGAGGGAGTCCTTTATCACCGGAGCCGCGGAAAACGGCATGAGCGAAAAGGACGCCGGAGAGCTGTTCGACGGAATGGTTTCCTTTGCCGGCTATGCCTTCAACAAGAGCCATGCCGTGGCTTACGGCATTCTGACGTTCAGAACTGCTTACCTCAAGGCGCATTATCCCGGTGAATACTTTACTGCTCTGATGAATTCCGTGATAGGTTCTCCGGAGAAAATCGCCCTGTACGCTGCCGAAGCCGAAAGCTTCGGAATAAAAGTGCTTCCGCCTGACATTAATTCCGGCGGCGCTCTGTTTGCATATGACGGAGAAGCGATTTCGTTCGGCCTTTCCGCTGTAAAGGGCGTGGGATTACAGCTTGCGGAGGCAATTGCGGCCGGAAGAAAGAACGGAAAATACACATCCTTAAGGCTGTTTCTTTCGTCTGTCACTGACAGAACCGCCGGACGCCGTCCGATAGAAGCGCTTATTAAGTGCGGAGCCTTTGATTCCGCGGGCATACCGAGGTCGAGGCTTCTCGGAGTGCTTGACAGAGAGCTCGAGAACAGAGGCGGTCACGGAAGAGGCGGCATTGACGGTCAGCTGGATATCTTTTCGTCCGAGGGGCTGTCATCGTCGGAGGGACTCGGAAACGAGGACTACCCGCAGCTCCCCGAGTTTTCGGAAAAGGCGATGGCGTCCATGGAGCTTGAGCTCTGCGGCATCGCATTCACCGGAAGACGCCCGTCCTTGAAGCGCAGAGGCATTCCCGCTTTGGGGACGGAAGAGAAGCGCGATGCCCCCGCGGCGCCTGAGAAGGAACGCCCGGAAAACGGCCTGCCGCGCGCGGGAAGCCCCGTGGTTTACGTCAGGGTGTCCTCGGAAAACGGTACGGACTGCAAAAAAGCCCGGAATCTTGCGGGTATATTCGACGGAAACGTTCCGTTCGTTCTGTATTTGTCCGATGTCGGAAAGTATGTGCCGGCCGGAGGAATCCTGCTTTCGGAATACGTTATTTCCGAGCTTAAGGCCGTTGCGGGCGAAGAAAACGTTGCAGTGAGATATAAAAAATCATAAATCGGCCTTTGTGACACAAGTTTTTTTCGCTATTCATACAATGTTCACCTTTTTGTGATATAATATTACAATCCGCCCCTGTAGTTGCGTTGCCGCAAAGCGGGGAACGGTATTTATTTTCGGAAAAATCTCCGCTCTGAGGAGAATAATTCCGGGAAAGGTTTGACCGATATATTAAATGAGCAATAAAAAAATCAACTGGATTTCGGAGCTCGCCGAAACCTGGAAGGCAATCCTCAGGGGCCTCGGTATGATGCTCAGGGTAATCCTGACCGTCCTTATCACGATTATTCTTATCGGAGTCCTGACGGGAATCATTGTGGGCTGCGCCTTCACGGTATACATCAAGAACTATGTGAACACAGATGTTGACGTCTCCATGTTCGATATCAGCGTGGCAAACGGAACCACAAACTCCGCGGTATACAGGTACGAATTCACAGACCGCCAGAACCGCGTCGGCGAGGAGGTCCTGCTCGAGGGCGAGAAGATCATCGGCAGCAGCAACCAGCAGTTCGTTACCTATGACAGAATTCCGGAAAACATGATAAACGCCGTAATCGCGATCGAGGACAAGCGCTTCAAAACGCATGAGGGCGTAGACTGGAAGCGTACGATTGGCGCCGGTCTCGGCTTTGTAGTCGGAAGCGGAAGCTTCGGAGGTTCGACGATAACGCAGCAGCTTATCAAGAACGTAACCGGAGAAGACGACTATTCGATTCAGCGTAAGGTACAGGAGATTTTCTGGGCTCTCGATCTCGAGACGAAGAAGGACAAGGAGGAAATCCTCGAGCTGTATCTCAACATCGCGAACTTCGGCGGTACAAACTACGGAGTACAGGCTGCCGCCAACAGCTACTTTTCGAAGGACATTTCCGAGCTCACGCTCATAGAATGCGCCGCAATCGCGGGCATTACCCAGAACCCCTCGTATTACAATCCGCTTATTTATCCCGAGCACAATGCGGTGAGAAGGAACACCGTCCTTGCGGAAATGCTTTCTCAGGGACTTATCACAAGAAGAGAGTACAATGAGGCCTTCGGCAAGGAGCTGATTCTGAAGACTCCGTATTCCGGATCCGGTCAGAACGATCAGCAGACGCTCGGCATCGCGTCCTGGTATACGGACATGGTCATCGAGGACGTAATAAACGATCTCGTCGCACAGAAGGGCTACAGCGAGCAGATGGCATCGATCATGGTGTATAACGGAGGTCTCCGTATATACAGCCTCGTCGATCCCGAGGTCCAGTCAACACTCGAGAAAATCTACCTTGAGGACGGAAACTTCCCGAAGTCCACATCCGGCCTTATTGCGCAGTCGTCCGCAATCGTAATCGATCCCGGCACGGGCGATATTCTGGGAGTCGTGGGAGCAAGAAGAAAGAAGACCGGAAACAGAGTTCAGTCCTTCGCCACGCAGACGAAGAGAGCCCCCGGTTCATCCATAAAGCCTCTTTCGGTATATGCTCCCGCCATAGACAGAAAGCTCATAACATGGGCTACGGTAATAGACGATACGCCGTTTGACTTCAATGCCAGCGCAACCGGCTGGCCGAAGAACGCGGAAACCTTCGGCGGAGGAAACGCCTACCGCGGACTTACTAACATAAGCTATGCCATTACCCACTCGCTCAACACGATACCGGTTAAAATCCTATCCAAATTCGGACTTCAGAATTCGTACAACTACTGCTACAACACTCTCGGAATGACGGACCTCATCGCCGCAAAATCCACCGGAAACGGCAATACGGTTACGGATATCGGCTATGCCGCTCTGGGACTCGGACAGCTGAACTACGGTATCTCGCTCAGACAGATTACCGCGGCATATTCGATTTTCCCGAATGCGGGCATCTACAACGAGGCTCATTCCTACCTTAAGGTCACCGACAGCGAGGGCAACGTAATCCTCGAAAACGGATACAAGGGCACCGTCGCAATCAGCGAGGTGACCGCATCCGTCATGAACCTCATGATGGAAAAGGTAACGTCGGAAGGTACCGCCAAGAACCTGACGTTCGGAAGACTCACAGGCATCGACGTTGCCGGAAAAACCGGTTCCGCCGGTGATTACTATGACAGATGGTTCATAGGATACACTCCCTATTACATCTGCGGAGTCTGGTACGGATACGAATATCCCAAGACTCTTACCGGAGAAAACCCCTGTATTCCTCTCTGGGATACCATTATGATCCCGCTTCATCAGAAATTCCTTGCATCGACGGAGCCGCTCAAATCCTTTGAAATTTCGCAGAACCTCGTCGAGTGCACATACTGCGTTGATTCCGGCAAGCTTCTGACCGATGCCTGCGCACTCGATCCCAGAGGCGACAGAACCGAGACCGGCTACTTCATCAGAGGAACCGAGCCCACGGAATTCTGCACCACCCACGTGGTCGTGGATTATGACGACGTCGAAAAGGGAATAGCGAATGCGGACTGCCCGCCCGAAAACATTATCCGCACGGCTCTCGTAAGGGTCAACCGCAGCTTTGCCGCCAAGAACAACATCACGATAGCCGACGCACAGTATTCCTACATGGATCTCCCCTTCGACGTAAGACCCTACGGAACCAAATACGTTCCCTTCTACTACAGCATGGCGGGAGCCGGAAACCAGACCGGTTATTCACGCGGAGCGGTTCATTACAACTCGACCTGCACGACCCACTTCAACTACGACCACTGGCTTGAGGAGGTCAAAAGGATAAAGGAGGAACAGGCCGCAGCCCAGATGCCTGCCGTTTCGGTTCCTACGGCGTCTGTCGGCGGCAACGGCTGGATAAGCGCGACATCAGGATGGTCGTTTTTTATCAAAACACGGTGAAAATGATAATATTGCCGATTTGGGGTTGACAAAATACGTTATAGGTTGTATAATTGTTCCATGCAGCACCAATGTTCAACGAAAACTCATATGAATTATTAAACGGAGGAAATACTCTATTATGAAAAACATTATGAAGAGAACACTCGCGCTTCTTATTGCGGTTATATCCGTATGCGCTCTTTTCACTGCCTGCGACAGCGGCAAGAAGGAAAAGGCCAAGGTAACCGTAGAAATCTATGACCTCAAGGGTGACATCTTCCTTAAGGTTGTCGATATGGAGATCGAAGACGGAACAACAGCATCCGCTGCCGTTGAGGCGCTCTGCACTCTCCGTGAAGCCACCTGCACGAAGGACCTTAACGGCGAATTCGACAGCTTCACCTTCGACGGTACCACCGTCGCCGTAAAGCAGGAAAATCTTCCCAACGGAAACGTCAAGATGTACACCGTAGCCTGGAAGCTCGGCGATGCCGTCCAGAAAAATGCCGACGGAAGCAACATCAAGATGAACGATGTCGTACTCGAGAACGGCGCAAAGGTTGTCGTTATCTTCGAATCCAAGGAAGTAGAACCCGCCAAGAACTGATATCTTCCGATAAGGCCCTGAAGCCGGATGAAAGCGCTTACGGTGTTTTCCCCCGGTGACAAGGACACGGTATCAGAACATAAGAAACCGAGACATCCGAAAACGTCTCGGTTTCTTTTTTCTTCCGATCGATGATAAAAGACAGAATGGGTTGCGTTCACGGCATACGCCTGCTTTTTTATGTTGCAATAATTCAAAAAATAGTGTATAATATATAAGTATTATTATGCATAAGTATACCCTTATAAAGGAGAACCCGGAAAATGAAACTTGAAAGACTGCTTTTCGGAGATTACAGCAAGAGAGCAATTAAAAAAATCGAGCCTGTTGCGCAATCTGTCGAAGCATTAAGCGATAAATATAAGGCAATGACCGATGAGGAGCTCGGCGGAGTGACGGCGCTGTTCCGCGAGAGATACGAAGCGGGAGAAACACTTGAGCAGCTTCTGCCGGATGCCTTTGCGGCCGTAAGGGAGGCTGCTGACAGAGTGCTTCACAAGCGTCCGTTCCATGTTCAGATTCTCGGCGGCATTCTGCTTCACCAGGGAAGAATCGCGGAAATGAAGACCGGTGAAGGAAAGACGCTCGTAGCGACAATGCCCGCATACCTCAATGCGCTTACCGGAAAGGGCGTTCATATCGTAACCGTCAACGAATATCTTGCGCAGAGAGACTCGGATGAGATGGGACGTATTTTCGGCTTCCTCGGCATGTCTACGGGCGTAGTGCTTTCATCGATGAGTGCACGCGACAAGAAGGCGATGTACGACTGCGACATAACCTACGGAACCAATACCGAATTCGGCTTTGACTACCTCCGCGACAACATCGCGAAGAGCAGAAGTCAGCTCATGCAGCGCGGCTTCAATTTCTGCATCATCGACGAAATCGACTCGATCCTCATCGATGAGGCCAGGACTCCCCTTATCATATCCGGCATCAGCGACAAGACCTCCGATATATATTCGAAGTGCAACGACTGCACCCGCAGACTGACTCCCAAGGTCATCAAGGAGATGGATACGAAGCAGGAGACCGACGACGAGAATTACGACTACATCGTGGACGAGAAGCACAATACCGCCGTTCTCACTCCCCGCGGAATCAAGAAGGTCGAGTCCTTCTTCGCGGTCGAAAACCTCAACGACCCCGAAAACGCCGAGATTTCACATAATATGAATCAGGCGATTCACGCTCACGGCTGCAAGAAGAAGGACGTCGATTATGTGATAGTCGACGGAGAAGTTGTCATAGTCGACAAGTTTACCGGCCGTCTCATGCCCGGAAGAAGATACAACGACGGCCTCCATCAGGCGATCGAAGCCAAGGAGAAGGTAAATATCAAGGGCGAGAACAAGACAATAGCAACGGTTACCATCCAGAACTACTTCAGAATGTACTCAAAGCTCTCCGGAATGACCGGTACCGCTATGACGGAGGAGGACGAGTTCAGAGAAATCTACGGCCTCGATGTCGTAGAGGTTCCCACGAACAAGCCTATGATACGCCGTGACAACCACGACAGAATCTACGTCGACGAGAAGAGCAAGTTCGAGGCCATCGTAGCCAAGGTAAAGGAGTGCCGCGACAGCGGCCGTCCCGTGCTTATCGGTACGGGTTCCGTTGAAAAGTCGGAGCAACTCGGAAAAATGATGAAGGCGGCGGGCATAAAGTTCAATATGCTCAACGCAAAGGACCACGCGAGAGAAGCTCAGGTAATAGCCGAGGCAGGCATGTCGGGCTCCGTAACCCTCGCGACCAATATGGCGGGACGCGGAACCGATATAATGCTCGGAGGAAATCCCGAGATGCTCGCCCGAGACGCAATGCGCCGCATGGATAAGTTCACCCCCGAGCAGATTGCGCTGTCCGTCTGCGAATACCGTACCGAGGATCCCGTTCAGCTTGAGGCAAACAGAGTATATAAGGAGCTTCATGACAAATACGAGGAAAGCATCAGAGCGGACAAGGAAAAGGTGATTGCTGCCGGAGGCCTCTTCATCATCGGCTCCGAGAGACATGAGTCCAGACGTATAGACAACCAGCTCCGCGGACGTTCCGGACGTCAGGGCGACCCCGGCGAGTCCACATTCTACGTGTCGCTGACCGATGATATCATGCGTCTGTTCGGAGACAGCCGTATGAAGAAATTCGCCGCTATTTCCCAGACTCTCAGCGAGGACGGCGGCGACGGCGATCTTACCGCATATCTGAAAATCCTCTCAGACGTTATCGAAAAGGCTCAGAAGAGCGTCGAATCCGACAACTTCAAGCGCAGAAAGAACGTTCTTCAGTACGACGATATCCTAAACGAGCAGCGCCTCCAGATTTACGGACAGCGCAACGAAATCCTCCTTGAGGGCGATATCTCGGATAAAATCCGCGATATGGTCGCCTCAACGGTAGACGATTCCGTCGCGTCGGCAATCATTGAGTCCGAGAACGGCAAGGAGAGAATAATCGACATCGACGCCCTCACAAGAAAATACAACGGCTGGGGCGTTTCGGAGGGCGAGCTTGAATTTGCAAGAAATGCCGGCGAAAAGCGCGCCGACGAGGTTGCCGATATAATCAGAAGCCATCTGCTCGAGCTCTTCGATAAGAGAATAGAGAACGATGCCGACGGCATGTTCAGAGCTGTAGAGAGGTATATTCTTCTCGATGTGCTTGACGAGCTCTGGCTCGACCACATCGACGAGATGGAGGATCTTGAGCAGAACGTCATGCTTCAGTCCTACGCGCAGAGAGATCCGCTGAACGAATACAGAATTCTCGGCTCGCAGATGTATGCCGACATGATCGACGAAGTCAGACAGAAAACGGTTCTCAAGGTGCTTACCTGCCGCATCGAGCCCAAGGCTGCTCCTTCCTCCTCCGGATTCAAAAATCTGAGAAGCGGAAGAACCGCCGGAGCCGCGCCTGCAAGACCTTCGGCAGCGCCCGCTGCCTCCTCTGCACCGGTCGCTCCGGTCAGAAGGACTCAG
>JAKSPQ010000062.1 GCA_024404665.1 Clostridia bacterium | reverse complement strand
CGTTCCCGTTTTCGTCCTTGATGACTATGTTGGTGCCGGTGACGTCGGCGGGCATGAGGTCGGGCGTGAACTGTATTCTTGAAAAAGGCATATCGAGTACTCTGCCGAGGGTTCGGACGAGTCTGGTTTTTCCGAGTCCCGGGACACCCTCGAGAAGCACGTTTCCGCCGGCGATGACGGCAATTACGGTATCGCGGATAATCTCCTCCTGACCTACGATGTCGCGGGAGATTTCACTCA
Source organism: Clostridia bacterium (assembly GCA_024404665.1). Classification (GTDB taxonomy): domain Bacteria; phylum Bacillota; class Clostridia; order Oscillospirales; family CAG-272; genus CAG-390. The sequence continues at coordinate 12,461 of JAKSPQ010000062.1, read as the reverse complement.
GTATACTGTCGCAGTTTCTTTTGAAATTGAGTACGCTTTCTTCGGTGAGCATGTCTGTTGGCTCCTTTTTGATAACTGTATTCGGAACGGCCGGTCAGTTGAGACCGGTGAAGTACTTTTCCACGATGTCCCGAAGCGAGCCCGGGATGTTTTCTCTGTCCATAGCCGTGGATGCGTTCTGTTTGTATTCCCCGAAAACCTCGGAATAGGGAACGGAGCCCTCAACGGGATCCTTTAAGCCCATCTCGATTTTCTGGGGATTTCCGTTTTCGTCCGGAGTTCCGGGGACATAAGTGTCTTTGCCGCCCTCGGGGACCGTAAAATCGCCGGTGAAGACCTTTTCGGGGTCGTTTATGACGTCTCCGGCTCCTGTGCCGGCGCCCTGACCGCCCTGACCGCCTTGCTGGCCCTGTCCGCCCTGTTGTCCTTGCTGACCCTGACCGCCCTGTTGTCCTTGCTGACCCTGACCGCCCTGACCGCCTTGCTGGCCCTGTCCGCCCTGTTGACCTTGCTGACCCTGTCCGCCCTGTTGACCTTGCTGACCCTGACCGCCCTGTTGACCTTGCTGACCCTGACCGCCCTGTCCGCCTTGCTGGCCCTGACCGCCCTGTTGACCTTGCTGACCCTGTTCGCCCTGCTCGGCGTTTCCGAGTTCCTTTTTGAAATCGTCCAGAATGTCGTCCGTAAGTTCTCCGGGATCTTTTCCGGTGAAGTTTTCGGGAACGTTGCCGTTCTGTATGTCAGAAAGCAGATCCTTGAGGTTTTCGAGGTTTTCGGAAACCTTTTCACCGCCGTCGCCGGGCGTATTTGCCGCATTCTCTATGGCTTCGGCTGTTTTGTCGAGGGCGTCCGAGAGCATATTGTCTCCCGCCGCCTCCGCGGCATCGCGGATAGCTTCCGATATTTCGTCAAGCTTGTCCTTCGATGCGGCATCCGGGTTTTCAAGTGCGTCCTTGATTTCGCTCTCAAGATCCTTTACGGCATCGTCGACGCTTCCGGTACCCTCTCCCTTCATTGCGTCTCCGAGCTCCGAAACCGCGGGATTTTTGCTGTCTGAAAGCTCTCCGGCAGCGCTGTCCGCAGCGTCCTCTGCCTTTTGCTTTCTGTCCTCTTCGATGGTTTTGTCAAGTGCGTCCTTGGCTTCGTTCAGAAGAGCCATTTTATCGGAGAGAGAGTCTGCCTCAGCGAGGCCATCCCTGAGATTTTCTATGACTTCCTCCGCCTTTTTCTTGTTTTCGGGCGAAAGGTCGGAATTTTCTATTGTTTCCTCAAGCTTTTCCACAAGCGCGTCTATCCGTTCCTTTTCGGCTTCCTTCTCGGCCGCATGCGCTCTTATGGCAGTCTGATTGGCGTTCGGAATGAAGCATGAGCCCGCGAAAACCGCCAGAACCATGGCCGCAGCGGCAAGCTGTCTGTAATTTACTCTGAATTTAACCGATGAAGCCGGCATCGCCGCGAGTGCTTTTTCGGTGTCGCGGCGCTGCATGAGCGCGAAGAGGCCGTTGTCGTCCATCAGATCCAGCGCCGTTTCGGCTCTGTTCTCAAGGCCGGCCTCGTCAACTCTTCTTGCGGCGTCCTTCAGCGTCGGTCTCTTCAGAATGTGAAATACCGCTGCCGATGCGACGCCTACGGCCGCCGATGTGATTATTATGCCCGCTGTTCCGAGCTTTACGGGAAGTACAAAGGACAGAAGCACGCCGATGATGCCCGTAAGCGCAGCGCAGAGAAGTCCCTTGACCGCGGCGCCGATGAAGGCTTCCAGTCTTATTCTTGCCGAAAAAGGCTTTAACAGCCTGATTACTCTTTTTTTATCGTCATTCATGGCTTAAGCTCCTTTCTGTTTAGCGATGATGTTTATTTTGATTTTGCCTGGGATTCGGCGGCGGAACTCAGATTCCGCCGCTGTTTTTGCGGGAGCGCATGGGATCGATGGCGCGTTCGGCAAGCTTTACCGATACTATGGAGATGATTACCGGAAGCACCACTCCGAGTATGATGGGAGCCACGACCTGAACAATCTCTGCCGTGGTTGAAGAAGCCACACCCGAAAAGCCCGCAATCTGCAGTAGGAAGAGCATTACAAAGCCTGTGACGGGGTTTATCCAGAGAATCGGAGGATAGTCGAAGGTGTTTGCAAAGGCGATTCCCAGACTGTAATTGAGATATTCCTTTACTCCCTCCCAAAGGAGTGCAAAGAGGCCGTCGGCTATGATGAACGCAGCCCAGAATGCTATGGTGAGAACGGTAGCCGGCGCGCTCTTCTTGATAACGGAAGAGAAGAAGATACCCGTTGCCGAGACGCAGAATACCCAGTTCAGCATGTAAAGGATGAATTCGACGACGGATATCGGCGTGAAGCCTCCGAAGAGATAGATAACCGCATAAAAGGGGAGCATTACCGCCACAATAAGCAGCGAGAACAGAAAGTTCGACAAAAGCTTGCCCCTGATGATGGATTTAGGGGTCATCTGCGAGCAGATAAGCAGATCGAGAGTCTGTCTTGCTTTTTCTCCGGCAATTTCGCTCGCGCAGTTCGAGGCCGCGTTGACGGCAATCGCAATGAATTCCATGGCGGAGAGGGCAATGTACCATGCGGTTCCCGTCGAGCTGCCGAACAAAAGCGAGCTCGTGCCGAGGACCGTCATGAGAATGAAGCCGATTACGGATATGATTACAAGAATCATTACGAGAGTGCTTATCCGTTTGATCCGGCGCTCCATGCCGAAGCGCAGGATCGCGTTAGTCCCTGTTTTGAACGGCATTTTCATTGTCGATGACCTCCAGAAAGATTTGTTCGAGGGTCTGCTTGGTATGCGATACGTTGCAGATTCTGATTCCGCCCGTTACGAGCGTGTAAAGCAGGGCGGCCACGGCCTCCTCGTCGCCGTCGAACTCGACGTCAAGGTTCATGCCGGTACGGAACACGTTTCCGGCGCGCCCCGTCATCTTGACGAGCACGGCCGCATCGTCAAAGCGGTCCTCGTCGATGAGAGTAAAGGATATTTTTGATTTGCGTCCCATGGCTGCCGAGATTTCGTCGAGAGTTCCCTCGGCGACCTTGGAGCCGTGATTCAGAATGACGACGCGGTCGCAGAACTCGCCGAGCTCCGGCAGTATGTGCGAGGATATCAGCACGCCCTTTCCGTTGTTGCGGAGTGCCTTCAGAATGTATTTGAGCTCGGATCTCGACTGCGCGTCAAGTCCCGAGGCGGGCTCGTCCAGAATGAGAAGCTTAGGGTCGTGGAGCAGGCTTCTGGCAAGACAGAGACGCTGCTTCATGCCTCTGGATAGGAGGTTTACGTCCGCGTATTTCTTGTCGGTGAGATTTACGAGCTGAAGGAGCGAATCTATGAGCTCGTTTCTTCCTTCATGCGGGACAAGGTTCGCGTCGGCATAGAAGTTCAGGTATTCCTCCGCCGTGATTGAGGCGTAAACTCCGAAAAAGTCAGGAACGTAGCCTATAAGACGGCGCACGTCGGCAATGTTTTTGGAGAGGGGAATATCGTCGACGAAGACCTCTCCGGAGGTGGCCTTCATGAGAGTGACGATTATTCTCATGGCGGTGGTCTTTCCGGCTCCGTTGGGGCCTACAAAGCCGACGATGCTGTTCTCGTCGACCGTCATGGAGAGCCCGTTGAGTGCTCTGAAATCTTTATACAGCTTTGTAAGGTTGTCTGTTCTCAGCAGCATGGCTTATTCTCCTTTCGAAATCGAATATTCGACTGAGGAAATACCGATTTGCTGTTGGTTATTGAGCTTACGGTCAAAGTATATTGCGAAAAAGATGTAATAAGGCGAACTTGCGCCGGGTGCGCCTTCGTCTATCCACGGAGTGATGAAGACGCCCTCGTTTCCGATCTTTGCGTAATACTCTTTCCACTGTCCGTTGTACTTGTCAATCAGCGGATTTGTCATAGTCCATTGGGAAAGGACAATATCGCCCGTGTATATCCGATTTTCGTGATTCTCTCCGAGACGTTTTACGGTGCAGTCCTTTGAGTACTCTCCGCCGTCGGGGCCGATAAGATAAACCTGAGGTGTTTCATCGCAATCGATATTGATTTTTATCGATAAACGTACCTGTGCGGATAAGTTGAAGTTAACGGGTATTGCCATCAGTGCGACTGTATTCTGGCCGGGGATTGTATAAAACGAGCCTTTATTAAGGTCGAAGGAGCCGATGTTTAACGAATTGTAAGGACTCAGACAGGCGGTGCCGGAGGATGAATAGGAAGAGTTTACGGAGGTATCCGATATTTTTATCTTCTGGAAAACCAGAGTTTCGCTGTTTGATCTGAAGGCCTTTCCGCCGTTGATTCTGACGGGATCCGAGGCCGCGGAGTCAAAGCCGGCGACAAATATGCTTTCAAAAGCATCCGGTGAATTTCCGATATAATCGGAGGCTAAGTGTCTGATGAGAAATGCTCTGTTGCGGCTCCGGGATTCTTCAATGAGAGAGAACGCACTTGAGTTTGCGGAGACCGCATGGTAGTAATGATTGCCGTAGAACAACAGATTCATATCGTTTTCGGCAACGGATCTGTGTATTCCGAGAGGCTTGTAATACAGGCGATAAAGGGCTTCCACGGTATCGAAATAATCGTATGACGGAGTCAGATCGACGGAGAACTTGTCTCCCGCCTTGAAGTTTTCCGCCGTGAATGTCTTTCCGAGCGCGAAAATGACGGCGTCGGAGATATCGTGTCCCGTATTGTTTGTTATCGAAACCGATGTTTTCTTCCCGTCGGGATCAAAGCTCCAGGAGATATCAAAGCCGCTGCCGTAGGCACCGTTCATGATCCATGTGCCCTCGAGAACCGTGTATTCCCAGGCCGGAGTTCCGTAAAAGTTCATGCCGGTGTCCTTTTTGCAGTAGGATACCGTAGCGGCACGTGTGAGAGAGCCTCTTGTATTTGTAAAGGTGCCTCCGTATATTACGTCCTCCGCGTCAAAGGAAAGCGTGCGCTTTCCGGAAAAGGGAGTTTTGATCACGGCGAGTCCTTTTGCGTTAACGTCGCCCGAGGGGCTTATGTCCGCAATTATGAAGCTGTTGTCCACGGTTCCTCCGCCCTTAACCGCAAAGCCGTATATGAATATGACAACGGTGCAGGGCGCTGCGGCGGCGGGGATGCCGACCCATGCGATTATCGCTTTCTTTTTGCTTCGGGCAATGCAGAAGGGCGTGATTATGCCGGCTCCGATATAGGCGAGAAGAAAAACTATCATCAGTAACACGCTGGGCCTTTTTTCCGTGATGACCGTGAGATAGTCCGCGGATGCCGCCTGATTGCCGGAGACGGTGTTCGGCTTCAGGGCCTCGTATGCGTTTGCCCTGATGATTGTATGGAGAAGAATGATTCCGCTGTCGGCGGTCGATTCGAGCTCCGGAGACGCAAGGTCAATGTTCGTAATGTAGAGTCCCGTGGTTTTGTGCTTGTATGTGATTACCTCGGAAAGAGGAACCTGCTGAGTCGAAGCGAAGTTGCTGTCGTTTACCGTGCATACGGTTCCTTTTTTGAACTGTATCGTGTTGACGTATTTCTGGGAATAATTGTAATCCGGCTCATGCTCGTCATCGTAATAGGGATCCTTATCGGGGTCTGATTTGTCGAGCTCTTCATCGGGATTGTCAATCCGTGAGCTCAGCGCGTAATTCAGAATGTCATAATAAGGAAAATTGCTGTTTACGTAGTTGTCCGTTACGGCTTTGCCGCCTTCTGCCTTCACCGATACGTCCGGGTTTTCCGCAAAGTATTCGCGGAAGGCTCGGAGAATCTCCGGCCCGCGGCTGCCGGTGCCGATGAATACGGTTCCGCCGTTTGCCAGATATTTTTTGATGAGGCCTATCTGCGTGGAGGTATAGGACGACGATGCAGACAGGTCCGCGTTGTCAATAAACAGAATGGAGAACTCGGAGAGAATATCCGCGGTCTGGGGGAAATTGTCCGGCGTCAGCGGGACTGCGTTTATCCGGCTGTAGTCAAGCTCGTAGCCGTCAAGGCGTTTTATTACCTTGGCAGAGGAGGGATCATCGCTGATCCAGCCTATGAGAATCGAATCGGAGAGGTATTCTCCGAACGATCCGTTAAGGGTTCTGAGCAGCTTGCCGGAGTCGTCCCTGACGTTCAGGACATAGCGGTCTCCGTATATGCCCGCAACGGTTACGCCGACTCTCTTCTTGGTGCCGTCGGCGACACTGAAGGGGAACTTCACCGTGTTTCTTTCGTCGGTGTTTCCGATGTTGTACGAAAATGAGGTTATTAGCTCAACATATCCGGAAAGGTCCTTGCCGGTTTTGTTCTCTATTACAACGGAGAACGGGAAGGAGCGGTTGGAATATACGCTTTCGCCGTCGTAGCCCGCTTCCGGAGTGACAGAAAGCGCGGTATTGCCGTATTTTTCGTCCTCGGCCCCCGCAGTAAGCGCAAGGACTCCGGAAAGGCACGAAAGCATCAGAATCGACAGCATAAGCGCTGCCGCGGCTTTTATCGCCTTTTTTGCGTTTCTTTTTTTGTTCTTTTCATTCATAATCAGACCTCTCAGTCTTTTGTTGTGATGATCCCGCCGTTTTCTGCGGAATCATTTCCGATTAAGCGGCGTTTAAGCCGCTGCGGGCTTCAGACGCCGTCATTCAGAAAGCTGTCGGACATGATATCCATAAGCTCTCCCGTGAATCTGAAAAATTCGTCGCTCGGACGTCTGTGCCTGCGAAAGCCTCCGTCCCTGAAGCGTTCGATTACGTATTCGTACCTTTTTTCCGCGTTTTTCACCGCATCCTCCCAGGAGAGATAAAGATCGTCCGCGCAGTTTTCCTTTACGTACGACAGTCTTTCGGGATGCTCGATGAGCGATGCGAGGCACACAGCCATTGAGGCGGCGTTTTCCTCAATCAGAAAGCTGTTCTTCAGATGCGTGGAATCCTCCGCGGCGCAGCTGTCCTTAATAAGCACGGACGGCAGCGAGCAGGCTGCTGCCTCCCTTACGACAAGACCGTTCGTGTCAAAGGTCGAAGGGAAGAGAAAAAGATCTGCTCTGGAATACCATGCGACGAGCTTCCGTCTGTCGTAAATCTTTCCCGTAAACACGGTTTTTCCGTCAAGGCCAGCCTTGCTCACGTAGGCTCTGACTTCCTTTTCGTCTCCGCCTCCGCCGATGAAGACCATTCTGAAATCGTAGTTCTGCGATTTCAGGGCCGCGAGAGCGTCGATGATGATCTTAAGGCCCTTGTACCACATCATTCTTCCGACAAACAGATATACGGGCACTCCGGCGGGCAGACCGTACCCCGCCGTCGCCTCCCTTATTTCCGCCTCCGATGCGCGCCCGCGCTCAAAATCGACGCCGTTCGGCATGACCGTATATTCGCCCTTGTATCCTAAGGAGCGGAGGTTTTCTCCCGCTCCGCGGCTGACGACCCAGACGTCGTCGCAGGCTGAAATATTGTCTGTCATTGCCCTTATCGCGCCTTCCTGCACGAGCTTGGACTTTGCGAGCTTTGCGATTTCGATATCGAATTTAGTATGGTACGTAAGCACCACGGGAACATCGAGCGGCCGCGCGATGGAACGCGCAAGCACGGTTGACGATACGGGACAGTGGCTGTGGAGCAGCTCGACGCGGCTTTCCTTGAGCTCTCTCTCTATTACGGGAGAGAAGGGCCAGCCGGCCACGTAGCCCACCCATTTTCTGAGATCCACTCCGGGGTATCTGTAAACCGGATAGCCGTAGGCGCTGTCGTCGGCGCCCGGATACTCCGGTGTGACCACTGACGCACTGTGTCCGTGCGCAGTAAGATTTTTTGCGTAGTTCACGACCGCCGTCGCCACGCCGTCTATCAGCGGCGGGAAAGAATCGTTCAAAAGACAAATGTTCATGTTTTTTCTGCAAGTTTCGTTTGTAAAATTTGATTTGAAACAGTTGAAAATTCAAAGCCTCAAAGCCCGGCTTTCCCCCGGTTCCAAGCTCCTGCCTGGGCTAAGCAAAGCCTTTCCTCAGAAAGCCTGAGCTCAGAAAGCCTGAGCTTAGAAAGCCTGCGCTTAGAAAGCCTGCGCTTAGAAAGCCTGCGCTTAGAAAACCTGAGCTTAGAAAGCCTGCGCTTAGAAAGCTTGAGCTTAGATAGTCTGCGCTTAGAAAGCCTGAGCCCCTTTATATCTTATACTCCGAAGCGAATATTTTCTGTCAGTAAATCGCTTTAAATATAATAAAATCAGTTATACAAAATATATTATACTATAAACTAATAAAAATTACAAGAAATTTCGTCTGATGTCTGCCTTAAGATTAAGTGAAGTACAAAAAATACATGCTTTTCACGTGCCGAAGCTCTTGACTTAGCAAATAGTTTGTAGTATTATTATAGAGTAACAGCGGTTCATGCCTCATGGAACCGGCCGGCCTGCATGCAGGCTGTGCCACCCCGAGGCCGTGCACTCGCTGACGCTTGCGTCCTCCATGAGCCGCGAAGGCATTCTGAGCCGTGAAATTGTATCTGTCTGGGAGAATGAATCTGATCCCGAAGCGCCGACAGAGTACTGGGCGTCCGGGCATCGGAAGAAATTGCGGAGAAGCTCGGCTGCTTTATCAGAATTTATGACGGCTTTTCGCATGCCGTATACGACGAGTATCCGGGCTTTTACGGCGATGTATTCTCAGTCCTTGAAGCTCTGTACGAACCCGGAAGCAGAGAAAAACAAAACCATGAAAACACGTAAAAAGACAATAAAAAGAATCATCCTCATCTGTTTCGCGCTGGCTGCCGCCGGCATCGCGTTTGTCGTAATCAGCAACCTTATCATCATTGCCGGAACACGCGGCAATATCATCGCCGATGATGACTTTTCCGCCTTTGATGCCGATTGCATCTTAATCCTCGGCGCCGGCGTATGGAACGGCGACACCCCCAGCCCCATGCTCGCCGATCGCCTTGATGAAGGCCTCCGCCTTTACAACGAAGGCGCCGCTCCCAAGATCATCGTCAGCGGAGACCACGGCCGCAAGGACTACGATGAAGTCAACGTGATGAAGAAATATCTCATAAACGCCGGCGTCCCATCTGAAGACATCTTCATGGACCATGCGGGCTTTTCCACCTACGAAAGCATGTACCGCGCCCGCGATATCTTCGGCGTCGGGAGCCTCATCGTCGTAACCCAGCGCTACCATCTTTACCGTTCGCTTTACATCTGCGACCGCTTAGGACTCGATGCCGTAGGCTCCCCCGCAGACCCCCGCCGCTATGCCGGCGAGGCCTACCGTCAGGCCCGCGAGCTCCTCGCCCGCGACAAGGACATCTTTTCCTGCCTCCTCAAGGTAAAGCCCACATATCTCGGCGACAAAATCGACATCACGGGCAGCGGCGACGTAACGAACGACTGAAAAACACTTAAAAATTATAATTTCGGAGGATAAAAAAATGTCACAGGTTTCGGCTTCGGCACTGAAATGCTCCGCCTGCGGAGCTCCGCTTCCCTTACCGAACAACCCCCAGGGCAAGGTGTTCTGCGAATACTGCGGAACCGCCAACCTCATCGATATGGGCAACGCCAAAAACAGGGAAATACTCGAAAAGAACGATATAAATTCCGGTATCCCGCACGCTATGTCCCCCGCCGGCATTCACGAAAAGCTCGTCAGTGTTCTCACGGGTCCCACCGCGATGCCGCTCGACGTCCTTGAGAAGGCGAACGTAATCAGGGAAGAGCACATCTGCATCCCGGCCTTCATGTTCTACTGCAACGCCATGGCCTCGTACAACTACGATGCCGGCAACATCCGCGAGCGCCAGGAGGTCGTTGACAACAAGGTTGTCACCAAACAATACACCGAATACACCCAGATGTCGGGCATCGCCAACGTTTCCAAGAACGTAATTGCCTCCGGCAGCGAAAAATACACCGATCTCATCAAATCCCTTTATTCCGGCATGGACGGCAGCCGCCTTGTCGACTCCGAGCTCCTCGAGTTCCCCTCTGACACCGAATACGGCACCTTTGACGTCCCCGAGGCCGCCGTTTTCTCCTCTCAGGTTCAGCCCGCCGTAAACGCTGCCCTGCGGGAGGCCGCCCTCGATTCTCTGAGCGGCAAGGATTACAAAAACCTCTCCGTAGGCGGCTCGAACATCCAGAAGGAAATGAAGCGAATCTACCTTGCCGTATACAAAATCGTCTACGAATACCGTGAGCAGGTATACACCGTCTTCATCGACGGCGACGGAAAGCAGTCCCTGTGGACCAAGGTCCCCATCGACGAAGCCCGCCAGACCGAGCTTAACACCTACACCGAAGGCCGCGACAAGGTCTCCAAAACCCACAGACTCTTCTCCTTCGGCGCCATCATCGCCGGCATTTTAGGCCTCATTCTCACATTCTCCGGCGACTGGAAAATCGCCCTCGGCATCGCCGCCCTTGCCGGCTGCGCCGCCTGCATCGTCTTCTACATCAGATTCAAAAAGAAATACGACGCCGATGTAGCCGCCTGGCAGGCGAAAATCGACGCCTTCCACAAACAGCGCAACGACGCCGTTGCTGCTTTCAAAACCGGAAAAAAACACCTCGACGGAATCTATTCGAATCTGGAATAAAAAAATCGCCCAGAAATTGAGTCAGCTTTAGCATGCTGTCAAACCTCATTTGTTAGCTTTCACTCAATAAGAAGGGCAAATAAAAGACCACACCGAAGGATAACTCCTCCGATGTGGCCTTTTTATGTATTAACATAAATAATGTCAGGCATGAACAAACTGACCGATGGCCATTTCCACAGCCTGGTTTAATGAAATTCCGCTCTTCTTTGCTTTAATGACTATCTCTCTGTGTAGTTCGGGATCGATTCTGACATTAAAAGAACCCTTGTAGACTTTTGCCGGTTCTCTTCCGGATTCCTTGCAGTATTCAAGATAATCATCTACAGCAGCGTGAAATTCATTTTCAATCTCTGCAGGATTATCACTTTCAAAGGTGATAAGATCATCTATTCCTTCAATCCTGCCGTGAAGGACTTTGTCCTCAGCCGAATAAGTGATATTTGTGAAATACCCTTTGTAAACCAATGTGTTTTCCATCATATTTCTCCTATTTCTTCTAAGTATTCTGCCAAATACTTAACCGCGTATGTTTTCATTATAGACTGCGGATGCGGCTTGTTTAGGTGTTTGGAAAGCCGTATTCTCGTTTCATTGCACTCATAGACACTACCCACTGCTTACCGAATTTGCATACGTCCACACCGTTAACAAGCTTCCCGTATGCAATAGCTTTCCTGAGAGTGCTTTCGTTAAGTCCCCAGAGAACCGTTGCATCACTAAGTGCCAACAGTCCGTCAAAAGGCGTTTCAACCTTTATTCCGTTCTCCCAGAGTTCATTGCACGACAGATCCAGATTATCATTCCAAACAATCCCGTAACCGCCTGTATCGACACTCACTTCAAAAAACAGCTGTGAGTCATTCTTCAATTCATTGAATGGTTTCCACTTCTCAAAACATCCGGAAACATCATATATTTTGGTTACACCTTCAGCAAACTGAACGCTCAGTTTGTAATCCTGCAATGGACTTACATCTTTTATTTTGTGAAACATATGGGGACTCCTGGTTTATTTTTTGTGCAATTATTATATCACGGTATCGTGATGTTGTCAATTGTTTATTAGTAAAGATGAGTAATTAGTTTTTTGTCTTTTATATTATATTTCGTATTTATGATACGCTCTTAAATTGTAGTTTTTCTGAAAGTTCATATAGAGGCTGATTCAATCATGCTTTTTAATTCATCTATTTTTTGATATATGCTATTATAGTCATATTGATCTAAACTTGAACTCATTAGATCATTTATTCTATCGATTGAGGAAGAGATATCGTCAAATGAATCTAACTTGTATCCTAAACTATCTATCGAAGAAGATACGGATGAAATATTACTTGAACAACTGGATGCCTCATCATATATGTCAGACAGTTCATTTTTAATGTCTTTAAGTTTTTCAGCTATCGTACTTGTGTTATAAATAGATGTATTGACGCTCTGCTTGATTGCGTATAGAAGATTCATGGGTGAATCATTGTTCCTTTCAAAAAAAGCATTCATCTTATTGCTGATTGAGTTAGCACGAGAATTGATGTTACTCATATCTTGTATTAGTCCATGAAGAGAATCAATTATTCTTTCAATCTTCACCGGAAGATCTCCGACTTCATTTAGCTTGTTATAAGTGGAGCTAACGATATTGGAAACTGATAATAAGTCATTTCTTAAGCTTGATACCATTATTCCAACATTATTTGATTCTGCTTGCAAGGATTCTATTGTGGAAAATAGTTTTTTTGTATTATTATCTATGGCTACGCGAAAATCGCAAGACCTATAATGAGCTTATGACCGCGCGAAAATCGCAACGGCTATTATAGTAAAACATATTTTCAAATCTAAACACTATCATTTATTCGGTGGTGAATGGATTTGA
>JAKSPQ010000061.1 GCA_024404665.1 Clostridia bacterium | reverse complement strand
GCTTTCCTCGCGTGGCTCGAATGGCCGAAAGAGTGCGCTGAATGTGTCTGTCGGCCTCGATGTGAACGGAGACGTAGTCGCCGGGACGGATATCAAACCATGAAAGCTTCTCTCCGGGATTCGTGATCATGAGATGAAGATCGAACGGAATGGAGGTCGCTTTTCTGAGATTTTTGATGTAGTCGGTTCCGAGCGTATAGTTTTTTACGAACTCACCGTCCATAATGTCTATGTGGAGATACTCTATTCCGAGCATTTCGAGCTTTCGGAGCTGCTCGCCGAGGGCGAGAATATCCGCGCACATCATGGAGGGGGATATCTTTTTGTCAAGCATGTTATTATTCCTCTTTCGGCTCCGTACGGAGCAAATAAAACATATATTTAATATATTATATCATTTATCGGCCCTATTGTCAATTTTTTATTTATATGATAATCCGGATGACGGCAAATATTACTTGAAAAAAAGCGGTTATTGGTGTATAATAGCAGCAAATGGAACGCCGGATAATGTCCGGCGCATCAAAGCACGGGAGAAGCGGAGCATGACGGATAACGATAAAACGTTCGATATAAACGAAAACCTTATAAAGGTTACTTCATATGAGGTTCTTGGGAAGCTGCAGGACCCCTTCCTGTCGGCCTCCGGAAAGAGAACGGAGAGCGCGGCGGACTGGGAAAAGAGAAGGCGTGAAATTTATGCAAGCGCAATAGAGCTTCAGTACGGCACGCAGCCTCCGGCGCCCGAGGTGCTGAGGGTTACCAAAACCTACTCTTCGTCCGACGTCGAGGATATCAGAATCGAGGCCGGTACAAGGACGAAGCAGGTGAGCTTCAAAATGATGATAATAAAGCCCCTGAAGGTCAAAAATCCGCCGGTTGTCGTCGACGGCGACCTCTGCTGGCTTTACGTGTTCGGCGACGAGTACAGAAAAAGTCTTCTGGAGCGCGGCATCGCGATCTGCATGTTTGACAGGACCGAGCTTGCAAACGACATAAAGAATGAGGGAAGACGCTGCGGGCGGCTGTACGACGTCTACCCCGAATACGGCTTCGGCGCTCTGGGCGCGTGGGCATGGGGCTATTCGCGATGCGCCGACGCTCTTGAAATCATCGGCGGATACGATCTTTCGTGGCTTGCGTTTTCGGGACATTCGCGCGGAGCCAAAACGGCGATGCTCGCGGGCGCTCTGGATGAGAGAGCCAAAATCGTCAATCCCAACGAATCCAATGCGGGTTCGTGCTCCTGCTACAGGATACACATGACAGCGATTAAGGAAAACGGCAGTGAATTCAGAAGCGAGAGGCTTTGCGACCTATGGAAAAACTTCGGCTTCTGGCTGGGTGAGGGAATGGGCGAATACCGCTTCAGGGAATTCGAACTTCCGTTCGACTGCCATTTTCTGAAGGCGCTTATAGCTCCGAGGGTGCTGCTCATAGGTGAAGCCGCTTCCGACATATGGACAAATCCGATAGGCAGCTGGCAGACCACAATGGCTGCTGCAGAGGTTTATAAATTCCTCGGAGTGCCGGAGAGGCTTCTCTGGTATTACAGACGCGGCGAGCATAAGCACATGCCTCAGGACGTGGAGATGCTTTCGGAGACTATAAAGTATTTCAGGGACGGAGAACCTCTGTCCGACAGGTATTTCCGTACTCCTTTCCCGAAGCCCGAGCTCATTTTCGATTGGAAAGCGCCGGAAAGAACAGACATATAAGCACCGAAAAGGGGCCGGCAGACAGGCAAAAGGCTTGTCTGCCGGCCCCTTTTCGACTATATTTGGCATTATTTTATAATAATATTATATTTATTAAAAAAAATACTTGACATTTGCTTGCATTAGTAGTATAATAGCACAATGTATTACAATCGAATACTATGCCGAAAAGCATGCCCATGACGGCATTTGGACCGTCATACGGCCGGAAAAAGGTTTTGAAGAGCTGTTTTTTCGGGTCATAGTGTGAAAAAATTATTGAATGGAGTGAAAAGGTACATGTTCAATGTGACAGACCAGAAGCTCGGTCAGAACACGAGAAAAAGCTTCTCGAAAACCCGCACAACTCTCGAAATTCCGAACCTTGTCGAGGTACAGACCAAGTCATTTGAGTGGTTCCTGAACGAAGGATTCGACGAGGTACTGAAGGACGTATCTCCCATCCGCGATCATTCGGGTACATTTGAGATAGAGTTCCTGTCGCACACTATCGACAGATCTCAGATCAAATATGAGGTCGAAGAGTGCAAGGAAAGAGACGTAAACTATGCGGCTCCCCTCAAAGTCAAGGTAAGACTTCGCAACAACAGCACCGGCGAGGTTAAGGAAACAGATATCGTAATGGGCGACTTCCCGCTCATGACAGAGAACGGCACCTTCGTTATCAACGGCGCGGAGCGTGTAATCGTATCTCAGATTATCCGTTCTCCCGGTATGTACTTCTCACAGGATATCGACAAATCCGGTAAGCGCATTTTTGCCGGTCAGATTATTCCTTACCGCGGAGCATGGCTCGAATACGAAATTGACTGCAACGACGTCGTATGGGTAAAAATCGATAAAAACCGTAAGCTCCCCATCACAATGTTCATGAGAGTCCTCGGAATGCTCGACACCGATGAGAACGGCAACTACGTTCCCACTCTCGAGGAGCTCTCCGACATCACCGCTCTTGTAGGCGAGGATGCCAGATTCGCCGCCACTGTCGAAAGAGACGATGCGGTAGCCGCCGCCAGAGAGCACGGAACCACCGCCTCCATGGAATCTCTCCGCGAGATTTACAAGAGACTCCGTCCCGGCGAGCCCGTTCAGATCGACGCTGCCGTAACTCTTATCAAGAATCTCTTCTTCGATCCCAAGAGATACGACATCGCTCCCGTAGGAAGATATAAGTTCGACAAGAAGATGGGCATTGCCGCCAGAATCGCCGGCAAGACCCTTGCCGCCGACGTCATCGACGAAGAGACCGGCGAAGTCCTTTACGAGGCCGGCTGCTACCTCAACGAGGAGGATGCCGAGGCCATCGAAAAGAAGGCAATCAACGAGGTTGAGATTCAGGTTGACGATGACAAGACCTTCAAGGTCCTTTCCAACAAAACCTGCTGGCCTGCCGAATTCATCGGCGAGGACCTCCGCGACTGCGGCGTAAGAGAAAAGGTCCGCACCGAGCCCTTCAGACAGATTCTCGCCGAATGCGGCGGAGATATCGAGGCCGTCAAGGAAGCCGTCCGCGCAAACCTTGCCGTCCTTTGCCCCAAGCATATCACCAAGGACGATATCTTCGGAACCATCAACTACATGATGGGTCTTGCACACGATATCGGAAAAACCGACGATATAGACCATCTCGGAAACCGCCGCATCAGATCCGTCGGAGAACAGCTCCAGAGAATGACCACACAGGATACCGACAAGCTCACTCCCCAGGCGCTCATCAACGTAAGACCCGTTGCCACCGTTATCCGCGAGTTCTTCGGATCTTCACAGCTTTCTCAGTTCATGGATCAGGCGAACCCGCTGTCCGAGCTGACTCACAAGCGCCGTCTTTCCGCCCTCGGTCCCGGCGGTCTTTCCAGAGACCGCGCGTCCTTCGATGTCCGTGACGTACATTACACCCATTACGGACGCATGTGCCCCATCGAGACTCCCGAAGGTCCCAATATCGGTCTTATTTCCTATCTCGCGACCTACGCCCGCATCAGCGACTACGGCTTCATCGAGGCTCCCTACCGCAAGGTAGTCCACGAGACAGCGGAGGACGGCACCGTAATCACCAGAATTTCCGACGAAATCGATTACATGACCGCCGACGTCGAGGACAACTACGTCATCGCTCAGGCCAACGAGCCTCTGGATGAAAACGGACATTTCGTAAACGCCAAGGTAACCGCTCACGAAAGAGGAGAATTCAAGGAATTCCTTCCTTCCGAAGTCAACTACATGGACGTTTCGCCTAAGATGGTCGTTTCCGCCGCTACCGCTATGATCCCCTTCCTTGAGAACGACGATAACTCCCGTGCTCTAATGGGATCCAACATGCAGAAGCAGGCCGTACCGCTTATGGTTACCGATTCCCCCATCGTCGGAACCGGAATGGAATACAAGGTTGCCGTCGACTCCGGCGTTACCGTCGTCTGCAAGAAGGCCGGTACCGTAACACACGTCGAAAGCAAGAAGGTTATTGTCCGCAACGACGAAGGCGGATATACCGAATATCCTCTCCTCAAGTTCAAGAGAACCAACCAGGGCACCTGCCACAACCAGCGCCCCATCGTCAAGACGGGCGACAGAGTTGAGGTCGGTCAGGTGCTTGCCGACGGAGCAGCCCCCTCCCAGGGCGAGCTTGCTCTCGGAAAGAACGCCCTCATCGGCTTCATGACCTGGGAAGGATACAACTACGAGGACGCCGTTCTTCTCAACGAGAACCTTGTCCGCAACGATGTTTACACATCGCTTCATATTGAAGTATATACTCACGAAGCCAGATCCACAAAGCTCGGCGACGAAGAAATCACCCGCGAGCTTCCTCAGGTCGGCGACGACGCTCTGAAGAACCTCGACCAAGACGGTATCGTTCAGGTCGGTACCGAGGTCCACGCCGGCGACATCCTTGTAGGTAAGGTTACTCCCAAGGGAGAAACCGACCTCACTCCCGAGGAGAGACTTCTCAGAGCCATCTTCGGCGAGAAGACCAAGGAAACCAGAAACACTTCGCTCGTTCTGCCTCACGGCGAATCCGGTATCGTTGTCGCGGTAAGAGTATTCACACGCGAAAACTATCCTCAGATTCCCACGGGCGTCAACAAGATAGTCCACGTATATATCGCCCAGAAGAGAAAGATCTCCGTCGGCGATAAGATGGCGGGCCGTCACGGAAACAAGGGTGTTGTTTCCAGAATTCTTCCTCCCGAGGATATGCCCTTCCTGCCGGACGGCACTCCTTTGGACATCGTTCTTAACCCTCTGGGCGTTCCTTCCCGTATGAACATCGGTCAGGTTCTCGAGGTTCACCTCGGAATTGCGGCCAGAAAGCTCGGCTGGAAGATTATGACCCCCGTTTTCGACGGCGCAAACGAGAAGGACATTCTCGAGTGCATGAAGATGGCCGACATGTGGCGTGACGTCTTCCCGGGCGAGAACGTAGACGGCAAGGAAACCCGCGATATCATCGATGAAAAGACCGGTGAAGTCAGACATCAGGTTATCGACGGTAAGACAAAGCTTTACGACGGACGTACCGGCGAAGCCTTTGACAACCCCGTAACCGTCGGTATCATGTACTACCTCAAGCTGCATCACCTTGTCGACGATAAGATCCATGCCCGTTCGAACGGTCCCTACTCTCTTGTCACACAGCAGCCTCTCGGCGGTAAAGCCCAGTTCGGCGGCCAGCGTTTCGGAGAAATGGAAGTATGGGCTCTCGAGGCCTACGGCGCAGCCTATACGCTTCAGGAAATCCTCACCGTCAAGTCCGACGATGTTAACGGACGCAGAAGCGCATACCAGGCCATCATCGAAGGTCAGAACATCCCCACTCCGGGTGTGCCCGAATCCTTCAAGGTTCTTGTAAAGGAACTTCAGTCGCTCGGTCTCAATATGCAGGTTCTCAACAACGACGGCGAAGAGATTTCTCTCGAAACCGTTTATAACGATGATACCTTCAGATATACCATGCACCGTCCGTCCAAGCTCATAGACGACGAGGAAAGCGTCATTACCGACGAAGACCTCTCCGACGGCTTCGGCCTCAAGGATGCGGACGGCGAAGACATCGTCGACGACGACGAAAACGGCTTCGACGATGAAGAGCTCCTCCCCGATGAGAGCGAACTCAACTGAATTCAAGGAGTATTAATTGCTGATGGAAAATAACGAATTTGCATCGATTAAAATCGGCCTTGCATCTCCCGAAATGATAAGAAACTGGTCCTACGGCGAAGTAACAAAGCCCGAGACCGTCAACTATCGTACACTTAAGCCCGAGCCGGGCGGACTCTTCTGCGAAAGAATCTTCGGTCCCACTAAGGACGGCGCCTGCTCCTGCGGAAACTATAAAAAGACTCATACCAACGGCGAAAAGCTCATCTGCCCCAAGTGCGGAGTTGAGGTCACCACCAAAAAGGTACGCCGCGAGAGAATGGGGCACATCGATCTTGCAAGCCCCGTATCCCATGTCTGGTACTTCAAGGGCGCTCCCTCCAAGCTTGCCATCGTTCTCGATATAAAGGTAAAGGATCTCGAACAGGTTCTTTACTATGCACAGAACGTTGTCCTCGACGCCCCCGAAAACAGCGGACTTTTCCCCGGAAGAGTCCTCACCGAGAAGGAATATGCGGATTATGAAGAGGCATACGGTTCAAGTCTCAGAGTCGGAATGGGCGCTGAGGCCGTCAAGGAGCTTCTCTGCGGACTCGGTCTCGAGCCCGAGGAGGCTGCTAAACGCAAGGAGCTGGAAGCCATCCCCTACGGCGAGCGCACCGAGGAGCAGACAAATGAGATTAACGATCTCGCAAAACTCGGCGTTGAAAAGCTTGCAAAGAGCATCCGCGAGAAGCTCGCAGATGCCACCGCGGCAGAGAAGATCAAGCTCATCAAGAGACTTGAGGTTGTCGAGAACTTCAGAAAGTCCGGAAACCATCTCGATTGGATGATTCTTGACGCCGTTCCCGTTCTTCCTCCCGATCTCAGACCTATGGTACAGCTCGACGGCGGACGCTTTGCTTCCTCAGACCTTAATGAGCTCTACCGCAGAGTTATCAACAGAAATAACCGTTTAAAGAAGCTCATCGAGCTCAAAACCCCCGAAATCGTTATCCGCAACGAAAAGAGAATGCTTCAGGAGGCAGTTGACGCCCTTATCGATAACGGTAAGCGCGGAAAGCCCGTAACCGGCCCCAACAACAGAACCCTCAAGTCTCTTTCCGAAATGCTCCGCGGTAAGCAGGGACGCTTCCGTCAGAATCTTCTCGGCAAGCGTGTCGACTATTCCGGACGTTCGGTTATCGTTGTAGGACCCTCCCTTAAGATTTATCAGTGCGGACTTCCGAAGGAAATGGCTCTCGAGCTCTTCAAGCCCTTTGTAGTAAAGAGACTTGTCGAGATGAACAACGCCACCTCCGTAAAGGACGCTCAGAGAAAGATCGACCGTGCCCAGAACTCCAACGATGAGGTCTGGGATGCGCTCGAAATCGTCATCAAGGAGCATCCTGTTCTCTTAAACCGTGCTCCGACACTTCACAGACTTTCCATTCAGGCATTCGAGCCCGTGCTCGTGGAAGGCAGAGCCATCAAGCTTCACCCGCTGGTCTGCACCGCCTTCAACGCCGACTTCGACGGCGACCAGATGCCTGTTCACGTACCGCTTTCCGCCGAGGCTCAGGCCGAGGCAAGATTCCTCATGCTCTCCGCCAACAACCTTCTGAAGCCCGTTGACGGACGCGCCGTAACCGTTCCTACCCAGGATATGATCCTCGGCTCCTACTACCTTACTATAGTAAGAACCGATGAACCCGGCTGCGGCAACACCTACCGCGACTTCGATGAAGCCATGATGGCGTACTCGGCCGGATACCTCGGCCTCCACGCCCCCATCGCGGTAATCAAGAAGGGAATGAACGGCGAGAGCGGTCTCATCGGTACCGTAACCGACGAAAACGGCAGACATGTCAATACCGGCAAGGATGCCGTAACCCTCGGAAGACTTATCTTCAACAACAATATTCCCCAGGATCTCGGTTTTGTCGACAGAAGTGATCCTTCAAAGAAGCTCGATCTTGAAATCGCACAGCTCGTTACCAAGAAGGAGCTCGGTCAGATCATCAACAACTGCATCAAGAGACACAACTCCGCAGAAACCGCAAAGATGCTGGATGCCATCAAGGAAACCGGCTACAAGTACTCCACCAGAGCCTCCTTCTCAATCTCCGTTTACGATATGACAATACCGAAGGAGAAGAAGGACCTCATCTCCGGTGCCGAAGCCAAGGTTGCCAAGCTCCAGAAGGACTTCAACCGAGGCAAACTTGCCGAACAGGAGAGATACGAAAGCGTTATCAAGGTATGGAACAAGACCACGGACGACGTTACCAAGGCTCTCCAGGCCGGCTTCTCGACATACAACCCGATCAAGATCATGGCGGATTCCGGAGCCCGTGGTTCCATGACTCAGATGCGTCAGCTTGCCGGTATGCGCGGACCTATGTTCGCTACCAACGGTAAGACCATGGAAATCCCGATCAAGTCGAACTTCCGTGAAGGTATGAAGATCTTCGAGTACTTCATGGGCGCCCGTTCCTCCCGTAAATCCCTTTCCGATACAGCTCTTAAGACCGCCGACTCCGGATACCTTACGAGACGTCTGGTCGACGTTTCCCAGGACATCATCGTCCGCGAGACCAAGTGCGATACCAAGCACGGCGCATGGGTAACCGCCATCTTTGAAAACGACAGAGAATTCACTGCCGTGGTGCCCGGTCAGGGCGCCAATATCGCCGGAAGCTATGCTTTCGAGGATATCGTAGATCCCGCCACCGGCGCGGTTCTCGTACAGGCCAAGGCCAAGATTACGGATTCCGCCGCCGAAAAGGTTGCTAAGGCATATGCCGGCTCCGATGCCGAAATCAGAATCGTTTCCAAGGCTCTCGAGAGCCTTGAGGACAGACTGCTCGGCAGATACACCATCGGCGATGTTGTGGATCCCGCCACCGGCGAAGTAATCGCCGAGGATGACTGCATGCTCGATGAGAAGCAGGTCAAGGCCATCATCGCAGCCGGTATCGGCAGCGTACAGATCAGAACCGTTATCCGCTGCCATGCAAGACACGGTATCTGCGCTCACTGCTACGGCGCTGACCTTGCCAACGGAAAGACCGTAAATATCGGTGAAGCGGTTGGTATCATCGCCGCTCAGTCCATCGGTGAACCCGGTACACAGCTTACCATGAGAACCTTCCACTCGGGCGGTGTTGCGGGAAGCGATATCACCCAGGGTCTTCCCAGAGTCGAAGAGCTCTTTGAAGCCAGAACTCCCAAGAAGCCCGCTGTTCTTACCAAGTTCGGCGGAAAGGTCTCGATTGAAACCGTCGCGACCGATGCGGGACCGCTTGACACGGTTACCGTAACCAGCGACGAGCTCGGAGAAAGCGCCAAGTATCCGATTCCGTTCGGACGCCGTCTCGTTGTCACCGAGGGCGAAATCGTATCCCAGGGCCAGGCTCTCACTGAGGGCTCCATGGCTCCTTCCGAAATCATGGCATATCGCGGACCCGACGCTGTTTATTCCTACATCATCACCGAAGTACAGAAGACATACCGCGCACAGTCCGTTAACGTCAACGATAAGCACATAGAGGTCATCGCAAGACAGATGACGAGAAAACTCAAGGTAACGGATCCCGGAGATACCGAGCTGCTACCCGAGTCCATCGTCTCCGTCACCGAATTCGAGGATGTCAACAACGATATCATCCGCCGCAACGAAGCGGGTGAGGTTGACAGCGTAGGAGAGCCTCTGAAGATGGCCGAGGCCAACCCGCTTCTCATGGGTATCACCAAGGCCGCCCTTGCGACAGACTCCTTCATGTCCGCCGCATCCTTCCAGGAAACCACAAAGGTTCTCACCGATGCCGCAATCAAGGGCAAGGTAGACAACCTCCTTGGCCTCAAGGAAAACGTTATTATCGGTAAGCTCATTCCCGCCGGTACAGGCATGGCCTGCTACAGAAACGTCGGAGTCGAGCAGGTTGCCGAAAATGAGGATGAAGCCGGAGAATAATCCGGATTCCGTCCGAAAAAATGCTCCGGACTGCGGTTATTAAGCCGCAGTCCGGAACTTGCGTAAAAAATATACAAAAAACGCCCTTATATCAACACGAAATTAAACTGATTTTTGTGCAAAACGGAGAATTTTTATTGTATTTTTTGTTTGTGTTGACAAAAAGTCAGGGTAATGATATAATAATATGTCTTTATGTGGAGACATTTAACACGCAGTTGACAGCGGCTGCGTGCGAATTGCACAAATAATGATGAAAGGAGGAAGCAAAGAAGGATGCCGACCTTTAACCAGCTTGTCAGACAGGGAAGAACAGACAAGATTTACAAGTCCAAGGCTCCCGTTCTCCAGAGCGGTTTCAACACCATCAAGAACGAGTCCACAGACCTCCCCTCGCCTCAGAAGCGCGGTGTTTGCACCAAGGTAACCACCACGAGCCCCAAGAAGCCGAACTCTGCTCTCAGAAAGATTGCCAGAGTACGTCTTACCAACGGACTTGAGGCCACTACCTATATCCCCGGCGAAGGACACAACCTGCAGGAGCACTCTGTCGTTCTCATCAGAGGCGGAAGAGTACGTGACCTGCCCGGTGTACGTTATCACATTATCCGTGGTACACTCGATGCCCAGGGCGTAGCAGCCCGCAGACAGGCCCGTTCCAAGTACGGAACAAAGACACCGAAGAAATAATCGGTGAAAGGTATGCAGCATATTCCGAGCTAGTCGCAGATTTATTTGTGTTTATTCGCAGATTTATCGCGGCCCTGGCCGAACAGAAGAAAATATGCTTTTGAGTACCTGTGATTTCATTCAAATTTAATGAAGGAGGGAAGTACAGTGCCGAGAAGAGGCCGTATATCCAAGAGAGATGTCCTGCCGGATCCGCTCTACAAGTCCAAGCTTGTTACCAAGCTTGTCAATAATGTAATGCTGGACGGCAAGAAGGGAGTTGCCCAGACTATTGTCTATGATGCTTTTGCTCAGGTTGAAGCAAAGACAGGCAAGAATCCCCTTGAAGTTTTCGCCGCTGCTCTCGAGAACGTGAGCCCTGTTCTTGAGGTCAAGGCCCGCCGTGTAGGCGGTTCGACCTATCAGGTTCCGCTCGAAGTCAGAGCCGACAGACGCCAGACTCTGGGTCTTCGCTGGATGGTAGGATTTGCCAGAAAGCGCAGCGAACGTACCATGGCCGACAGACTTGCTGCTGAGATTTGCGATGCAGTAAACAATGCCGGTGGAGCGTTCAAGAAGAAGGAAGAGACTCACAGAATGGCAGAAGCAAACAAGGCGTTTGCTCACTACAGATATTGATTCAGTGCCGTCAGTGACTGAATCGCAAAATCCATTTAAGGAGACCCATTTATATGCCAAGAGAATATTCGCTCGAGCGTACGCGTAATATAGGCATCATGGCACATATCGATGCCGGAAAAACGACTACGACCGAAAGAATACTGTTCTACACGGGAATTAACCATCGTCTGGGTGAAACTCATGACGGTGATTCAACGATGGACTGGATGGAGCAGGAGAAGGAGCGCGGTATTACAATTACCTCCGCTGCAACAACCTGCCACTGGAAAGGACACCGTATTAATATCATCGACACACCCGGTCACGTCGACTTTACCGTTGAGGTTGAGCGTTCGCTCAGAGTTCTTGACGGTGCGGTAGCCGTGTTCTGTGCCAAGGGCGGTGTCGAGCCTCAGTCCGAAACTGTTTGGAGACAGGCAAGCAAGTACAATGTTCCCAGACTTGCGTATGTCAATAAGATGGACATTACAGGCGCGAACTTCTACCGTGTCGTGGACATGATGAAGGACAGACTCGCTGCCAATCCTGTTCCGATTCAGCTCCCCATTGGTAAGGAAGACGGGTTTAGAGGAATCATCGATCTGATTAATATGGAAGCCGACGTTTTCTATGATGACCTCGGCAAAGATATGAGAACAGAGCCGATTCCCGCCGATATGCTCAGCCAGGCCGAAGAATACCGCAATCAGATGATCGAGTCCGCTGCAGAGTGCGACGAAGAGCTGTTTGAGAAGTACTGCGCCGGTGAAGAGATTTCGGTTGAAGAAATCAAGACTGCGATCCGTAAAGCAACCCTTGCCAACCATCTGGTACCCGTTGTTTGCGGAACCTCGTTTAAGAATAAGGGAGTTCAGAAGCTTCTCGATGCCATCGTAGATTATCTGCCTTCTCCTCTTGACGTACCGCCTGTTGTCGGTACCGATAAGGACGGAGAAGTCGAGATTCTAAGAAACGCCGATGACAGCGCGCCGTTCTCCGCTCTCGCATTCAAAATCATGACCGACCCGTTTGTCGGAAAGCTCTGCTTCTTCAGAGTATACTCCGGTACTCTTAACGCCGGTGACACCGTATGGAATGCCACCAAGGGCAAGAGAGAGAGAATGGGACGTATCGTTCAGATGCATGCCAACGCCAGAAAGGATCTCGAGACCGTTTACTCCGGCGACATTGCCGCCGTCGTATCGGTTAAGAATACCACAACCGGCGATACTCTCTGCGACGAAAAGGAACCCGTAATCCTTGAGAATATGGAATTCCCGGAGCCTGTTATCAGAGTTGCCATCGAGCCCAAGACCAGAGCCGGTCAGGAAAAGATGACCGACGCTCTTGCCAAGCTCGCCGAAGAAGACCCGACATTCAGAACCTATACCGATGAAGACACCGGTCAAACGATTATCGCCGGTATGGGTGAGCTCCACCTTGAGATCATTGTAGACAGATTGCTCCGTGAATTCAAGGTCGAGGCAAACATCGGTAAGCCGCACGTTGCATACAAGGAAACTATCCGCAAGGAAGTCGAACAGGAATGCAAGTACGCGCGTCAGTCCGGCGGTCACGGTCAGTACGGTCATGTCAAGATCCGCATCGCTCCCAACGAGCCCGGTGCCGGATATGAATTTATCAACGAAATCTCCGGCGGTGTTATTCCCAAGGAATACATTCCTGCCGTTGATAACGGAATTAAATCCGCTATGCAGAG
>JAKSPQ010000060.1 GCA_024404665.1 Clostridia bacterium | reverse complement strand
GCCGCCAACGTAACCCTTTCCGGCATCAGATACGAGGTCGTACAGTCCCCCGACAGCGCTCTCTCCCTCTTCAAGAACAAGACCCTTGACATTTCCGTCGTTTCCGGAAGCCAGGTAACCGCCGTTAAGGACGATGCCGAGCTCTCCAAGAATCTGAAGGTAACCGGCGCCGGCTACATGTGGTACCTCTCCTTCAGCCAGACCGCCAAGAACGCCAACGGCGGCCAGCTTGCAAACAAGAACCTCAGACTTGCCATTTCCAACGCCATCGACCGTGAGTCCCTCGTAAACAACTACGTTTGCGACGGTTCTCTCGCCACCTATACCGCGGTACCTCCCCAGTTCGCCGCTTCCTCCACCACCGGAGCTGACTTCTCCGCCAACCAGGATCAGTTCAAGGACGTTTGCTCCTTCAACGTAGAGAAGGCTCAGCAGTACTTTGAGGCTGCCAAGAAGGATCTCGGAGTAAGCACCTTCGAGTTCAAGATGATTTACGGCAACAACGAGGGCGACGAGGTCGCCAAGGTTGCACAGGCCATCAAGGAGCAGCTCGAGAAGAACCTCCCCGGCCTCACCGTAACCCTCAACCCCATGATGAAGTCCGAGCGTCTCAACAACATGCAGAACGATAACTACGACATCGCTCTCACCAGATGGGGCCCCGACTACGCCGACCCCATGACCTACCTCGGCATGTGGATCACCAACAACTCCAACAACTACGGCTTCTGGAGCAGCGCCGAGTATGACGCTCTAATCGCCGACTGCACCACCGGCAAGTTCGTTACCGACTACGACGGCCGCTGGAACGCTCTTCTTCAGGCTGAAGGCATTGTTATGAACGAGGCCGTTATCGCTCCTCTTTATACCAAGGCCAATGCCAATATCATCGCCTCCGGTGTTAAGGGCGTTGATTTCCACCCTGTTGCCATCAACAGAGTTTTCAAGCACGCAACAAAGTAATCGGCTCACTTTTCAGTCCGGGGCGGTTTTTCGCCGCCCCGGCGATTTTCTAATCCGGAGCATGAAGGCTGATGTCTAAATCAATCGGCTCCGGAAACGGGACTGCGGCAGGGCTCACCTCATCCGCATTCCCCCATGGAGATACAATGGTAAAGTACATTTTAAAGAGAGTCGGCGTATCGCTTCTGACTCTGCTGATTATAACTTTCCTGCTCTTTGTCCTGGTACGAATAATGCCGGGAAACCCGTTCCCCTCAGAGCGTATGAGCGCGGAGGAGATTGCGCGCACACGCGCGGAGATGGGACTTGACGATCCCGTTATCGTACAGTTCGGACGTTACATGCTGAAGGTATTTCAGGGCGATTTCGGTAACGGAACTGCTCTGTATTACGGAGCTCCGATTTCCACCGTACTCGGAACCTGCATAAAGAACTCGTTCAGCATAGGCGGTATCGCGATTCTGCTCGGAACCGCCGTGGGACTCATACTCGGAATAGTTGCGGCTCTCAACCGCGACGGCTTCTGGGACGTGTTCTGCACGGTCTTTTCAATACTCGGAGTATGCGTTCCGTCTTACGTTTTTCTTATTTTCCTTATGAGAATATTCGCTAACAGCGAGGTGCTCTTCATTCTCCCGGACAGATTCAATCAGTTTGATTTCGCGAGATCCGCGATTATCCCCTCCGTGTCTATGTCACTGTTTACGATGTCGACGAGTTCCCGCTTGACGAGAAACGAGATGGTCGGGGTCATGGACAGCGATTATGTCGTTCTTGCGGAGTCCAAGGGCCTTTTCGGAGGCGCACTCGTAAGAAAGCATATTCTCAGAAATGCGCTTATCCCCATCGTCACCGTTCTGGCTCCCCTTATCGTGGACCTCTTGACCGGTGCGCTTGTCGTCGAAAAAATCTACGGCATCAACGGTATAGGAAAGCTGATGGTCGATTCCCTGACGGCCGGAGAGGGCATAGATTACAACTATGTCCTGGCCCTTGGAATTCTTTATTCGTCGCTTTATATCGGAATGATGCTGGCAGTCGATATAGTATACGGTCTTATTGACCCGAGAATCAGAGTCGCCAAGAAGGGAGGAAGTCACTGATGAAGAAAGAGAAAAAGCTTCAGCCCGCCGCGGTTTCCGCGCCCGCAGTCACAGAGCTCCGTGAGGAGGATTTTGTCCTTCTGGGCGCGAGAGACCTTGAAACCGACAAAAACTTTGCTTCGCAGGGCTTCTGGAAGGGTGTGATTACCCGCTTCTTCAAAAAGCCCAGAGCCGTAGTGGGACTCTGCGTCATTGCGTTTATCATGATACTTGCACTGCTGGGGCCCCTGCTTTCAGGCTACGGCTACCGCGAGATAGTATCCGTATATGAGGCCGACGGCCGCGAGGTCGTCGCCCGCGGAATCAGGCCGCAGATACCCGCCCTCGGCATCGACGGCGGAGACAAAACCGGCCATTTCGCCGACAGGACCTTCATCTTCGGCACCGATGACCTCGGCCGCGATCTCTGGACCAGAACCTGGTACGGCGCCCGCGTGTCGCTCATAATTGCCTTTGTGACCATCATCGTTGATATGATAATCGGTATGAGCTACGGCCTCGTCTCCGGCTGGTTCGGCGGCATGACGGATATCATCATGCAGAGAATCGTCGAAATCGCCAACAGTATTCCGAGACTCGTAATAGTATCGGTGCTTGCGATATTCATGCCGCGCGGCATGGGCCTCGTAATCGTTGCGCTGCTGCTTACCGAATGGATAGGCATGTCAAAGATTGCCAGAGCCGAAATGCTCAAAATCAAGGAGCTCGAGTACATTCTGGCAGCGAGAACCCTGGGTGCATCGCCCTTAAGGCT
Source organism: Clostridia bacterium (assembly GCA_024404665.1). Taxonomy (GTDB): domain Bacteria; phylum Bacillota; class Clostridia; order Oscillospirales; family CAG-272; genus CAG-390. The sequence continues at coordinate 10,074 of JAKSPQ010000060.1, read as the reverse complement.
CATCTTCGGCGACGTTCTTCCGAACACCGTCGGTCCCGTAATCACGCAGATGATGTTCTCGATTCCCACCGCCATCTTCACAGAGGCTTTCTTAAGCTTCGTCGGCGTAGGAATCGTGCTTCCCGAGTGCTCCGTAGGTTCTCTTATCGAGGACGGCTTCAACAACATCACGACGCTTCCGTATCAGATCATTCCCCCGATTGCCGTGCTTGCTCTTCTCATGCTCGGCTTCAACTTCATCGGCGACGGCATCCGCGAGGCGCTTGCCCCGAAGCTCCGCGATATGTAAGGGAGGATAATCATGGATAAGGAAAAAATTCTGAATATCGAGAACCTCGATATTACTTTCCATACGAACGCCGGCGATATCCACGCCATCCGCGGCGTGAACATCGACCTTGAAAAGGGCGAAACCGTTGCCATAGTCGGCGAATCCGGCTCGGGCAAATCGGTATCAATGAAGGCCGTAATGGGCCTGCTCGCCTCCAATGCCACCGTAAACGGCGGCAAAATCGAATTCAGATACACTCACGATGACGGCACGGAGGCCGAAATCGATATTCTGCAGAAGGACAGGGCCTGGATAAGAAAGCACATCAACGGCAAGAGAATCGCCATGATCTTCCAGGATCCCATGACGTCCCTTGACCCTACGATGACCATCGGCAGACAGATTACCGAGGGAATCATCTGGCATTACGGAACAAGCAAGGCTGACGCCTGGAAAAAGGCCGTTGAGCTGCTCACCGAGGTAGGCATCACGGATGTCGAAAAGCGTATGAAGCAGTATCCCCATCAGCTGTCCGGAGGAATGCGCCAGAGAGTCGTTATAGCGATAGCGCTTGCCTGCGACCCTGAGCTTCTTATCTGCGACGAGCCCACAACCGCCCTCGACGTTACGATTCAGGCGAAAATCCTCGAGCTCATCATGAGGGTTCAGAAGGAACGCGGACTTTCCGTAATATATATTACGCACGACCTCGGCGTCGTTGCGAAGGTAGCGGATTACATCGACGTCATGTATGCCGGCAAGATTGTCGAAAAGGGAACGGCCGACGAGATATTCTACGATCCGAGACATCCCTATACCTGGGGACTGCTCTCCGCCATGCCCGACCTCAAAACCGACGATTCGAGGCTTTATACGATACCGGGCTCCCCTCCGAACCTGCTTCACGAGGTTCGCGGAGACGCCTTTGCCGCCAGAAATATCTACGCGCTGAAGGCCGACGAAATCGCAGATCCTCCGATGTTTCAGATAAGCAAAAATCATTTTGCGTCCACGTGGCTGCTTGACCCCCGCGCTCCCAGGGTGGAGATGCCGGCGGAGCTTAAGGCCAGGATCGAAAGAATGAAAAAGGAGGCGGAGTGATGGCTGCTGATTACACAAAGGAGCCTCTGCTGAAGGTTGAAAACCTGAAGCAGCATTTCAGAGTCTCGAGAGATTATACGGTCAGAGCCGTTGACGGAGTGAGCTTTGAGATTTATCCCGGCGAGACGTACGGACTTGTCGGTGAATCCGGTTCGGGAAAATCCACCATCGGCAGAAGCATCATAAGGCTGTATAAGCCCACCTCCGGAAAGATTGTCTTTAACGGCGCCGACATCTCGGGACGCCTCAGAGGCGAGGACGAAAAGATGCTGAGAACCAAGATGCAGATGATTTTCCAGGACCCGATGGCGTCGTTAAATCCGAGAAAGCAGATAGGCGACATCATCGGCGAAGGCCTTGACATTCATCACGCCTATTCCTCGAGGGAGGAGCGCCACGAAAGGATCGACGATATTCTCAGAATGGTCGGACTGTCGCCCGAGCATTACAGCAGATATCCGCACCAGTTCTCCGGCGGTCAGCGCCAGAGAGTCGGAATCGCAAGAGCTCTCATCATGGATCCCGCGCTCATCATTGCCGATGAGTGCATCTCGGCGCTTGACGTATCCATTCAGGCGCAGGTCGTAAACCTCATGAAGGATATTCAGGACAAGACAGGAACATCGTTCCTCTTTATCGCGCATGACCTTTCGATGGTCAAATACATTTCCGACAGAATAGGAGTTCTTCATCTCGGACATCTGCTCGAGACCGGAACCACAAAGGAAATCTTCGACAATCCGGTTCACCCCTATACGAGAAGCCTTATTTCGGCCATTCCCGAGCCCAATCCGCTCGTGGAGAAGAAGAGAATCGCCTTCGGATACGATATGGAAGCCGAGGGAGTCGACTATCATGCCGGAACCGAGCACCTTATCGGCGGAACACACCGTGTTCTCGGCACCGATGAGGAAATCGCTGAGTGGACAAAAGAATAATTAATGCCGCGGGCTCTTGACAAAGGGCCCGCTTTTATGATATACTTTATTATGTATAATAATATGCGGTTTTTATGCAATCGCACAGATACAATAATATCTTTTGCATACACGGACTTAACAGATGGATTACAGAGAATACAGAAAAAAATACGGAAACAACAAGCCGGCAAAGGCCCCTGAGGAAGAAAGTCAGGGGAAGGGAATAGGCGGCTACGGCGCCTACAGGGCAAGACAGGCCGCGGGGACGGACACGTCGGAACGCAGGGACACCCTCCAGTACGGACAGTATGCGGGGCTTCGGAAGACAAAAAAGAAAAAGGCATCCAAGGACTCCGCGTCGGGCAAGGTGGTCAGATTTGCCATCGTAGCCCTGACGGTGCTCCTCATCGGGGTTTCGTCGCTGCTGCTTCTTACGGATTACAAGATCTGGCTTCCCGACTACGTTGCCACAAAGCTCACCGTAGAGGCCGGAAGAAAGACGCTTAACGCCGGAAATTTCCTTACGGACAAGTCACATACCGCGGAGTTCGTAAACGAGGGCGATTTTTCGCTGTCGCACGTGGGAACATATAAGGTGAAGCTCAGGATAGACGGAGAAAAGACCTGCACCACGAGACTTGTAGTAAACGACAGCGTGGCTCCCGTCGGTTATCCGAACCACATCACGGTCAGAGTTAACTCCACTCCGAACGCATCGCTGTGCGTTACCGGAATCAGCGATGCTACCGAGGTAAAGATATCCTTCAAGACAAGACCTGACCTTTCCCAGATCGGCAATGTCCCCGTCGTTCTCGTGCTCGAGGACGAGGGCGGAAACAAGACAACCGTAGAATCCGAGATTACCGTCGTCGAGGACGCCAAAATTCTTACGACACTTAAGGTTATAGAGGCAGGCAGCGCGATACCTCCGGTATCCGCCTTCGTCGGAACCGACGGAGACGGCGAGTATTCGGGAGACACTACGCTGATAAACACGTCGGTACCCGGCTATTACACCATGGCAGTAAGCGTTATGGGTGAGGTGTTCGACGTGACTCTCGTCGTACAGGACACCGTCGCTCCCAAGGGAACGGTATCCCCTCAGGTCATTTATAACGACGGCGACTTCCCGCCGCCCGCGAGATTCGTGAGCGACATCATCGACGCCTCCGCCGTGACCGTATCCTACGATACGACGCCCGTAAAAAGCGGAAATCCTCCCTATCCCGTCAAAATAAGGCTCACGGACGCCGGCGGCAACAAGACCGTTTACGATTCCTACTGCACGACGGCGAACGACCACGAGCCTCCCGTGATTACGGTGCTCAAGGAGCAGATAGATTTCAACGTCGGAGATTCCGCGATCATCTGGCGTTCAGGCGTCAGAGTAACGGATAATTCCGGAGACACCGTTGAAGTAACCCTTGACACGACAGGCGTAAATCTGAACTTTGCGGGAACATACACGGCGTATTACGTTGCGACGGATGCCGCCGGAAACCAGACGAGAAAGACCGTGCTTTTGAACGTCCATGACAATACCGTTACGGACTTCATGCTCAATACCGCCGTCAAGGCACTGGCAGACACCCTTGTAACCAACAACATGACGGATCTCCAGAAGCTCAGCGCCGTATACAATTACCTCAGCGCTAACACTCTCGACAAGCTGAAATACGTGAACTCGAGCCCGCACGACGACTGGAAGAGAGAGGCTTATCTTGCTCTTACGAGCCGCCATTCCGGAGACTGCTTTGCCTTTGCCGCAACCGCTCAGGCGATATTCAGATATCTCGGCTACGAGACGCTCATGGTTCACAGAAGCGAGGCCGCCCAGAAGCAGTCCGGAGGTACGCACTACTGGATTATGATCAACCTCGGAACGGCTTCAAGCCCGCTCTGGTATCACTTTGATGCCACTCCCATGAGAGGCGACGTGAGAATCAAGGCCTACTGCCTTACCGATGCTCAGCTCAACGCCTACACCAAGTGGAGAAACGACAAGCTCGGTCCGAATGAGATGTATTACGCATTCGATCCGTCTCAGTATCCGAAGTCCGCTTCCAAGATACTTGTAAACATCACTCTCATTCCTTCGAGCTATTATAACTGACGATGGATAAAACGGTTAAAAAGAAAACATTCACTCGTATTGCCGCTGCCGCGGCCTTCCTATCGCTGCTTGTGCTCCTGCTGTTTCTCGCGCAGGCGGTGCTGGTCCCGAAATACATGTCGTTCCCGTACGACGGAGCCCTGGTCAGGGAATATTACGATTCCGTCCCTGAGCACGACGTTGTGTTTTTCGGAGACTGCGAGTTCTATGAGGCGATAAACCCGGCCGTGATCTATTCGGAATACGGTATTCCGACATACGTGAGGGGATCATCGCAGCAGCTTATATGGGATTCGTATTATTTCCTGCTTGAAACGCTTGAATACGAAAAGCCTAAGGTCGTTGTATTCAACGCAGTCGAGATGAAAATAGGCTCCGTCCAGCGTGAGGAGTATACGAGACTTACGCTTGACGGCATGAGGCTGTCGAAATACAAGCTTGCTGCCGCAAAGCTGTCCCTGACCGAGGACGAGAACATAATGTCGTACGTTTTCCCGATCCTCCGCTATCACGGACGCTGGAGCTCTCTCACATCCGAGGACTTCAGATATGCATTTAAAAGGGATACCGTAGGGTATAACGGCTACATGTTCATGAGCGGAATCAAGGCGAAAACCTCGACCGCTCTTCCGCCCCCTCTAATAAGCCCGGATCTTCCCGATATATGCTGGGAGTATCTCGAGCTCATGAGAAAGACCTGCGAGGATAACGGCATCGAATTCGTTATTTTCAAGGCTCCCACGGATACATGGCACTACCCCTGGTATGACGAGTGGGATGCACAGCTTGTCGACTATTCCGAAAAGCACGGCGTAAAATATCTGAACGCCATCGCTCTCGCCGATGAAATCGGGACGGACTGGTCCACGGATTCGTACGACGGAGGCGACCATCTCAATTACATCGGCGCCGAAAAAATCAGCGTTTTTCTCGGAAAGGTCTTAAAGGAAGCATATGGCCTTGAAGACAGGCGCGGCGACGCGGACTTTGCGGCGGCTTCGGAATGGAAGAACGTTGTCGGAAGATACCTGAGCGCAAAAGCGGAAGCCGAAAAAACTCAGAATAAGGATTAATATCAAGTTAAATTCAAATGTGATGACCGGCAGGCTTTTGCCGGTCATTCGGAAAGACAGGTTAAATAAAATGAAGAAATTACTGGCGATAGCCTTTGCGGCTCTCATGCTCATATCCTTCGTATCCTGCGGCGGAGGAGGCGGCGGAGAAATCACTCTTCCTCCCGAGGATGATACAACCGCGTCAGGCGCCACCGGGGACGGCTTCTCCTTCGCAGGCGGCACCAGCGTGTCCGTAGCACCTCACGACAACCTTGCGGCCTTCATCGCCGCCGCGGGCAAGGCCGTTTCCTATGAGGAGTCAAACTCCTGCGCATATCTCGGACTTGATAAGATCTGGGTTTACAGCGGATATACGATTTACTCCTATCCCAAGGACGGCGTCGACTATCTGCTCCAGCTCGTCTTCACGGACGATTCCGTAAAGACGGATGAGGGAATTTCCATCGGCATGACCGCCGATGAAGTAAAGACCGCTTACGGAAACGATTACGCATCCATCGGAGAGGCCATGGTTTATACTAAGGGCGTGACATCTCTCAAATTCGGAATCAAGGACGGAAAAGTAACCCAGGTTATTTATTCCGCGAACTGACGCGCGGAAAAACCGCTACCTTGAAAGAAAGCAAGTAAAAATACGAAAAAGGTTATGTTAAACGAGTACCGGACTCTTTGACATAACCTTTTTTCTCTGAATTGCAACGGCAAATACTCCGGCTTTCGTCGGATAATTGCACCGCAAGCCGAAAGCGGCAATGCCGGAGTGAATAAAGCCGCGCACCGTAAAAAATAGCAAAGTGATTACTCTGAGTGAATACACAAAAAACGGGAGACGGTAATTAGCACACAAAAGGGGCGTTTGTCATAATAATATGCGAAAAAATGCCCGAGTTAACAAAATGTTAACAATTTCGTAACAACTTTAAGGGAAAAATGTGGTATATTATTAGCGAAGGTTAGCAGACGGCATGACGGAGTGCTAAAAATAGCAGCCGACCGGAATCCGGAAGGCAGCCGGAAACAGAGGAATGCGAAAGGAGAGCAGGGCAAATGTACGGCGACGAACTGAGTGGCAGAAAAAAGATGATACTCAAGGCAATCGTTGAGTCTCATATCGAATGCGGCGATCCCGTGGGGTCCAAATCTCTTCTTCAGATGCCCGGCATCAGCTGTTCCTCCGCAACCGTCAGAAACGAGATGGCCGAGCTTGAGGAGATGGGATATCTCGAGCAGCCTCACACGAGCGCGGGACGGGTTCCTTCACAGCTCGGATACAGGTTTTACGTTGACCAGCTGATTGAGCATTATAAAATGACAAACAGTGAGATCAACCAGATAAACAGGATACTGAAAAGCAAGACGGCTGAGCTTGATCAGATACTTCTGACGGCTTCCAAGCTTGCTTCGGCAATGACGAACTACACGGGACTTGCCGTCCAGCCTAAGCGCGGCTCGGTAACCGTTACGAGATTCTCCTATTCATATCTGGATTCCACAAACTTCGTTCTTATAATGGTAACGTCCCTCGGAGTCATTTCGTCGAAGCACATAAGACTTTCGGAGCCAAAGGAAGAAAAAACCGTTGCTATTCTTGTGAAGGCTCTCAATGACTATGTCTCGGGCCTTGCGGCGGATGCGATAAATCTCCCCGTTATGATGAAGCTTGAATCGGTTATGGGCGAGGATGCCGCGGTGATATCTCCGATTGTCAAAACCGTCTATTCGGTTCTCAGCGAGTACGACGGAGGAGAAATCAGAACCACCGGCATCAATCATCTGCTTGAGTATCCGGATTACGACGATCCCGATGAGCTCTCGGGCCTCCTCGATGCCCTGGAGCAGAAGGACGACATCCTGAAGCTTGTCGATGAAAACCGCGGCGAGGACGTGTCCGTCGTCATCGGCTCCGAATCCTCGGTAAAGGTTATGAACAATTCCTCACTGGTTTTTAAGCAGGTCAAGAGGAACGGAAAGGTGCTCGGCGTTATCGGCGTTCTTGGCCCCAGACGAATGGATTACGCAAAGGTGCTGGAAACCATAGAGCAGCTCTGCGGAAGCATCAGCGAGGTAATGGATGAATATCAGCTTCCCGCTCCCGAAGACCGGGAAAACGAATAACGATCATATCAAAGAAATCACGAAAGGCTGAAATCATAAATTATGGAAGAAAAGAAGGAAAATACGGCTTCTGCCTCCGAGACCGCAGAGGAGACGGTAAAGAATCAGGAGACCGCAGAAGCGGAGAAGCCCGCCGAGACGGAAACCGAACCGGATGAGAGCTCCGGCAACGACAGACACGAGAAGAAAAAATGCAAAAAGCTTGAGGCGAAAATCGCCGAGCTTGAGAAAAAGCTGGCCGAAAAGGAAGCGGAGTCTGCGGAGAAGGACAACAAATACCTGTTGCTCTACGCCGAATACGATAACTTCAGAAAGCGTACTCAGAAGGAGAAGGACGGCATCTGGACCGATGCTTATTCTGACGCAATCAATAAGCTTCTGCCGGTTCTCGACAATCTTTACAGAGCCGTCGACAGCGGCTGCACGGATCCCGAGACCGTGACAGAGGGACTTAAGATGACCGTCAAGAGCTACGAAGAGGCGCTGAAAAAGATGGGCGTCGAGGAAATTCCCGCTCTCGGCGAGACCTTCAATCCCGAGCTCCACTGCGCCGTATTCCACATAGAAGACGAACAGTACGGCGAGAACGAGATCGTGGAGGTTCTCGGCAAGGGCTATACAAGAGACGGCAAGGTAATAAGATACTCGGTCGTCAAGGTTGCAAACTGACAATAACGGCATAAAAACCGAATTTGGTATAAAAAACACAAAAATCAAAAGAACTATTTCGGAGGATAAATTATTATGGGAAAGATCATCGGAATCGACCTTGGAACAACCAATTCATGCGTAGCGGTATACGAAGGCGGAGAGCCTATCGTTATCCCCAATCCCGAAGGAGCCAGAACAACTCCTTCCGTAGTCGCCTTTAAGAAGAACGGCGAAAGACTCGTAGGCCAGGTGGCAAAGCGCCAGGCCATCACCAACCCCGACAACACCGTATCCAGCATCAAGCGTTCGATGGGTACCGATAAGAAGGTCAACATCGACGGTAAGAATTATACACCTCAGGAAATCTCGGCTATGATCCTTCAGAAGCTGAAGGCGGATGCCGAAGCATATCTCGGACAGCCCGTAACCCAGGCCGTCATCACCGTCCCCGCGTATTTCACCGATGCTCAGCGTCAGGCCACCAAGGACGCCGGTAAGATTGCCGGCCTCGAGGTAATGAGAATCATCAACGAGCCTACCGCAGCGGCTCTCGCATACGGCATCGACAAGAACGCCAACCAGAAGGTCATGGTATTCGACCTCGGCGGAGGTACATTCGACGTATCCCTTCTCGAAATCTCCGACGACGGAGTATTCGAGGTTCTCGCAACCGCCGGCAACAACAGACTGGGCGGCGACGATTTCGACCAGAGAGTCATCAACTGGATCGCCGATGAATTCAAGAACGAGAACGGCATCGACGTAAGAGGAGACAAGATGGTTCTCCAGAGACTCAAGGAGGCTGCCGAAAAGGCCAAGATCGAGCTCTCCGGAACCGCTTCCACAGAGATCAATCTTCCTTACCTCACCGCTACCGCAAGCGGCCCCGTACACTTCATGACCACTCTTACGAGAGCCAAGTTCAATGAGCTCACCGCCGACCTCGTAGACGCCACCATGGGTCCCACAAGACAGGTTCTCCGTGATGCCGGACTTTCCGTAGGCCAGATTGACAAGGTACTCCTCGTCGGCGGCTCCACCAGAATTCCCGCCGTCCAGGAGGCCGTAAAGAAGTTCGTCGGCAAAGATCCCTTCAAGGGAATCAACCCCGATGAGTGCGTTGCCATCGGCGCCGCAATTCAGGGCGGTGTTCTCGGCGGAGACGTAAACCAGGTTCTGCTTCTCGACGTAACTCCCCTGTCCCTCGGTATCGAGACCCTCGGCGGAGTATTCAACAGAATCATCGACAGAAACACCACCATCCCCGTAAAGAAGAGCCAGGTATATTCCACCGCTTCCGATAACCAGACCAGCGTTGAAATCCACGTGCTCCAGGGCGAGCGTGAGATGGCTTCGGGCAACACCACCCTCGGCCGCTTCAACCTCGACGGTATCCCCATGGCTCCCAGAGGCGTACCTCAGATTGAGGTAACCTTCGAAATCGACGCCAACGGCATCGTTACCGTAACCGCAAAGGACAAGGGCACCGGCCGCGAGCAGCACATCACCATCACAAGCTCCACCAATATGAGCCAGGAAGACATCGACCGCGCCGTCCGCGAGGCAGAGCAGTTTGCCGAAGCCGATAAGAAGCAGAAAGAGGCTGTCGAAGTCAAGAACAATGCTGAAAACATGATCTTCCAGTCCGAAAAGACTCTTGAAGAGATCAAGGACAAGGTTGCCGAGTCCGATACTCAGGAAGTGAAGGACGCGGTCGAGAAGCTGAAGCAGACCGTAGCCGGAAACGATACAGAAAAGATCAAGGCTGACACCGACGAGCTCCAGAAGGCTTTCGCCAAGCTTTCCGAAAAGCTTTACGCCCAGAGC
>JAKSPQ010000006.1 GCA_024404665.1 Clostridia bacterium | reverse complement strand
ATACTCACCCGCGGAGTTTATTCCCGGAGCAAAGTATTACCAGGGCACAAGAAGCCCCATAGACAAGGACCGGGAGCTTCACGGCTATTCCCTTGCGTGGATGCATCACAAGGGACGCAACAAGCACCATTTTGAGTACTGGACGGATATTAATCCTGAAACAAAGCGCTATGAGCCTGTAGAGATGCCGTTCAACTATGTTGTAGAGATGTTCTGCGACAGAGTTGCTGCCTGCAAAATTTACAGAGGCGCGGATTACTGTGACGGGGATGCCCTGAACTATTTCCTGAAAAACCGCGCAAGAGATACGATGAACGAAAATACCGCATCGATCCTCGAAAAGCTTCTAAGGCTTCTTGCTGAAAAAGGCGAAGACGAAGCCTTCAGGGAAATCCGCCTTCTTATGGGGGAGTTCAGAAAGACCCGATAAACCCAGTATAATAGTTTTTTCAGAACCGAATGATAAAAGATAATTATTCTATCGGAACTTAATAAACAATAACGGAATTATTAACCGAACTGAAAAACAATATCTGCGTTATTATCCGAACTGAAAAAAACGGTGTTATTATCCGAACTGAAAAAAGAGATGTAAAAAAGCACGAGGCTATTTTACATCTCTTTTTTACACTTCCGGAAGTCCGTCCGGATTTTTATATGACAGGCGGAATAAACTGACAGACGCGAAAGCGAATAAAACAGCCCGCAACGCGGTTAAGTCTCTCAGATCCGAGTCTGAGTCCTGACAAAGCGGCGGCAAAAGGCGAATTTTATTTGAATTCGGGAGTTTTGCTGTACAAAAGACCGCCGAGAACTCCGATAAGCACGCCCGATACGGTTCCTGAGATCAGAAGGACCGGAATGTAGCCGACAAGGCCCACAGTCTCGGTAACGAGAACCGCCACTGCAATCTGTCCGAGATTATGAAGCACTCCGCCTGCAACGCTTACCGTAATTATGGAAAGCTTTGTCAGCTTCTTCAGCAGTATCATTCCGGTGAGTGAAAGCACTGCTCCGGCAAGGCTGTAGGGGAACATCGTAAAGCCGAAAAGCATCGACGATACGACAATCCTGATAAGACTGATAAGAGCGGCTTCCCTGTAGGAAAACCTGTACAGCACGAATAAAGCAACGATATTGGCAAGCCCGAGCTTGATTCCGGGAACCGGGACAAAGGTCGGAAGCATGCTCTCGATATATGAGAGTATCAGCGCAACTGCCGTAAACACTCCCAGAAATGCAACTTTTTTGGAGGTTCTCATTCAGATTTCAACTATGTTCTTTACACCGTAAACCGTTACGGTAAGCTTGTTCGGAAGGCAGGTGATTGTCTGTCCTTCGCGGCTGATTCTTCCCTGCTTTACGCAGAGCTTATCGGGACAGTCGGCATCGATGAGATAGGCTTTCCCGTCTTCAATCACAAGAATATTGGTTCCGCCGTTGAGCTCGTATTTTCCTTCATCGGCGAAAGAATAAACAGCAACGATTTCACCGTCGACCCTGACTGTCACGCCTCCCCCGTTTTTCGCCGTCAGGCGAAAAACGAGGAGAGCGATAACGGACAGCAGAAGAATACTGAGTATTACAATCAGATCTCTTTTATGAAGAGAGAATACTTCAGTCTTCATCGTCGGGAATCAGAAGCAGATGAGCGCAAGAGCGATCATTCCGGCAGTCAGAAGCTCAATGGGAAGACCTCTGAAGGGCGCAGGAACGGCTTTACCGTCAAGCTTCTCGCAGAGAGAAGCGAAAACGATGCTGAATACAGTATAGCCTATGCCTGTGAACAGAGCTGTGACAATTGCGGAAACGATACCGTCGCTGCCGGCGGCAGATACGCAAAGAATCAGGACTGAAAGTGTCGCAGCGATGAAGTCAATGTGTCCGGCAAGCTTTGTTCGTGCAAGAGCAAGCTTGCAGAGCACAAGAAGCGCAACGACGATGACCGCATCGACAAACACGGCAAGGAAGGATGCGGAGGCAAGCACGAAACTGTTGAGAGCCCAGCATACAGCCGTGCATACAAGCAGCATGACAGTTACAAAGCCTCCGAGGACCGCATTATCAGCGATGGAGTTGTTTTTTGATTTGACGGCACCGGTGATACCGATATGTCCGACAAATGTATAGTTGCGTGAAAGCAAAGCGGCTAAAATCGATGTAAGCATAATTATTTACCCTCCTTCTCTGCCTTGGGAGCGGAAAGCTTGCAGAAGCAGGCAAGAACTGCCGCAACGACAACGTATGCGCCGAAAGCACCGGCAAGAGTCTTAAGCCTGAAGCTGTCAAGGAAACCGAGCTTTACGCCGAAAACCGAGGCACTGCCGAGGATTTCGCGGATTACGGCGCTTATTACGGCAATTACCGTAAATGCGACGCCGGACAGAAGGGCGGAAACGACGGTATTGAGCTTGACACCGTCCTTGTCCTCGCAGGGGATATTGGCGGCTTCAATTCCGACAACAGCCGCAAATACACCGAGCTCGGAGGCGACTGCGGGAAGGAATGCCTGCATCAGAAGATTGACAAGCACGGAGAAGCCGACACCGACAATCATCGCAGCGAAGAGTCTGTACTCAGCGGATACGAATTTGTCGACAAGCTTCATGCAGAGAGCAGTGAGCACAAATACGACGATAACGGATGCGGACATGCCGAGAGCAGCCCACACGGTTGCGGTCGAAAGAAGAACAAAGCCTACTCCGACAGAGAGAAGAAACACCGGCATGCTGCCGAGGAATGATTTAAGCTTCATTAATTTGCACCTCCTTCTATGGCGCTGAAGGCGGCAAAGACATCGGATGTGGATGTCTTGAACGCATTGGAGGACATAGTGGCGGCGGCAATCATCAGGCTGTCACCATTATATGTTTCACCGTTAAGTCCGTAATAATTCTTGACGTAATCGGCAGCGGTCCAGCCGGGATTTGCGGTCTTGAATGCACCGAAATACTCTTCTTCAAAGATGAAGGTCTGAGCCGTCATTTTGGAAATGGCGCCGTTTTCATCGAGGACATAATAAATATCCATATCCTTGAAGCCGAAGCTCTTGGAATAGAAGCCGTAATAGGTCTTGCCCTCGGACACAAACTTCTTTGCGGAAACGACCGTATTCATAGCGGATGTCGTAACGTTTTCGATAGCGGAGGCATCGGCAAACCAGGCGGTAATTCTCTTTTCAAGAAGAGTTTCAGAAGCGGAATTGTCGGCCAGAAGCTTCTTTGCCTCATCGATTTCGGCTCCGCAGTCAGCGGTTACATCGTTGCCTTCAACATCAAATGCGGCAGCACCGCCCATATTGTTGAGAACGACGAGAACGAAATTCTCACCCTTCTTTACGACAGCGGCGACGCCGGAGCCGTTATCGGCAGTGTATGCCTTTACAACGTTGCCGGAAGCATCGATTTCCGAAGCCTTGAGGTTTCCGCCGTTCTGCATGCCGGTATGAACCGTCGGGATAAGCTCGGCAAGAAGCTGCTCGGGGCCCTTTTCCGCAGCCTTCATAAGCTCATTGTCGATAAGAGCGTTGAAGGAGGAAATAACCGCGTTTTTGAATGCAGTGGAAGAAAAGGTTACGCCGGCGTGAAGAGTTACTCCGGCCAGAGTGGAATCCGTTCCGATAAATGTCTGGGGATAGTCCTCGAAATCAAGGGTTTCATCGTAGGAATCGATCTTTACTCCTACGATTTTACCCTCCATGCTGATACCGAGGGTGAATTCAAGTGGCGATTTGGAATACTGCGACGTAGTCGAGCATTTAAACGCAAACCCCTTGCCGGAAGTTTCGCGGTAAATCTTGGAAACCTCCGCGGATACGCCGCTGAGCGCGGTGTTCACGGAGCCGGAAGCGTCGTAAATGAGCTCAAAGCCTTCTGCATCGGGCATGACCTCTTTAAGGGGTGCCAGCTCCGCGCCGGAATTGTTCTTTTCGATGATGGGAGCCGTAAGCTTGCCCACGCCGAAAACAGCAGCTCCGAAAACGGCTGCGAGGCATACAATCGCGATAATCGAACTAATACTCTTTTTCATCGTTATGCCTCCTTATTTAATACCGCCGAGGGTTCTGGGCTTGGTTACCTTCTCGATAAGGGGTGTGAGAAGGTTCATGCAGAGAATCGAGATGGATACGCCCTCGGGGAAAGCACCGAAAGCTCTGATGGCAAATGTGATGAGTCCGCAGCCGACACAGAACACAACCTTTCCGAGATTGGAAATAGGCGTAGTAACATAATCTGTGGCCATGAATACTGCGCCGAAGAGCAGACCGCCCGCAAGAACCTGCGATACAGCCATCACGATGCTCTGGGAATATACAAGATAGCAGACGAATACGGTGCCGATGAAAGCGCAGGGCACGTACCACTTGATCTGCTTGCGGATTACGAGATAAGCGTATCCGAGAAGGATAGCTATGGCGCAGGTCTCACCGATGGTTCCGCCGACATTGCCGAGAAACAGATTGAGAATCGAAGGAGCGCCATCAAGGCCTTCCTTCAGCACCGCAAGAGGAGTGGCTCCGGTCGAGAGATCGGGGTTGGCTCCGCCTGCCACGGAGGCAAAGGTCAGAAGCATGAACACTCTGGCGCCGATGGCGGGGTTAACGATGTTCTTTCCGAGACCGCCGAAAAGGCTCTTAACGATAATGATTGCAAACACGGATCCGCAGACAGCCTGCCAGATCTTAACATTTGCGGAAAGGTTAAGCGCAAGGATGAGACCTGTAACTACGGCCGAAAGGTCGGAAACGGTCTGTTTTTTCTTTACAATGAGGTTGAATACGAATTCACAGAGCACTGCGGCTGCAACACAGGCGAGAATAAGCCAGAGTGCCTTCAGTTTAAAGAGGACTACTGATACTATGGCCGAAGGTGCAAGCGCAATGATGACATCGAGCATTACCTTCTGTGTGGTAAGGCCGCTGTGAATATGAGGAGCGGGACTGACATGAAGATAATTCATTATCTCTTACCTCCGTTTGACTGCGTTTTTTCCCAATTCTTCAAGAATCTCTTGGCCTGTCCGTTTGCCTGAAGCAGTTTTCTGTTGGCGGGGCAGACATATGCGCAGCTGGCACAGTCGACGCACTGACGGATTCCCGTATCAATGAGCTTCTTGGCCCTGAGGTTTTCATCCTCGATGGCGAGAGCGGGCTCGACTGAGGCAACGTTGATTCCTACGGGGCAGATGTTGACGCATCTTCCGCAATGAATGCAGGCAGTGGGTGCGGGAAGTACGGCTTCCTTCTCGTCAAATGCCAGAATGCAGTTTGAAACCTTAACAATGGGATCGTCGATGCCGGCGGTTGCGGTTCCGTTCATAGGACCGCCGATGATAATCTTGCCGGGATCGGATTTTAAGCCGGTATAGCTCAGAAGAGTGCTGATTCTGGTACCGATGGGGGCCTCGAGAACCATGGGGGTCTTCACGGCGCTTCCGTCAACGGTTACGATTCTCTCAACGAGAGGCATACCGGTTGACAGATACTCCGCTGTCTTTGCAAGGCTGGATACGTTGATGATAACCGCGCCGAAGTAGGGGAATCGCTTTCCTGCGATGGATACTTTTCCGGTGGCGTTATAAAGCATTACCTGCTTTGCGCCCTGAGGATAGATGGCCTTAAGAACCTGGATTTTTACATCCTTCTGATCCTTGAAGGTTTCCTTCATGGCCTCGATTGCGCGGGGCTTATTCTCTTCTATGCAGATGATGAAGTCCGCATCGTGGAGATATTCGGCGAGATATTTACGCATATAGGCAATGCCCTTGTCGATGAGATCGGGATGCTTTATCATCATCCACTGGTCACTCGTGATATAGGGCTCGCATTCCGCGGCATTAATGAGCACATGCTTTACCTTGTACTCGGGGTTCTTCATTTCGTTGAGCTTCGCCCAGGTCGGGAACGCAGCTCCTCCGAGTCCTACGCAGCCGCTTTCGCGGATTGCCTGAAGAAACTCGTCAGCGGTTTCGAACACCGGAGGCTTGAGTCCGGGATCCTTCTCCATTTTGCCGTCGCTCTTGATATGAATCGCAAGCGTGGGCTTTGAACGTCTAGGTTTGTTGGTAAGTTCACCGGACTTATCGTATGCCAGACCGTGAAGATGCAGACGGTAGGGCTGATCCACCATCTCGGAAATTTCGGTTACGGTACCGGATACTGTTGCATGTACGGGTGACGAGAATCTGTCGCCCTCTTTCGCAATCAGCTGTCCGACAAGTACTCTGTCTCCGACATTTACTACAGGAATCGCATGATCTCCGGAATGCATATCCATGGGAAGAACAACTTCCTCCGGAGTCTCGATTCTTACGGGCTCAACATTGTCAGTATGCTTATTATGTGGCAGGTGCAATGATGAAATGTTTTTTCTTGCCATTGTAACTCACATTAATATACACAAAGAGTATATTGATTCCTTTCTTTTATTTTTTATTATTATAATCAAAGGGGGTGACTCCGCTCGATTTTTCCGTACTTCCGTCGCCGAATATCCATACGGCCTCCACACCGGGAATGGCTTCGATCAGTGCCTTTCCGTCGGCATAGCTCATACAGAAAAGCGCGGTTGAGAGCGCATCGGCGAGTCCCGAATGCTCTGTCAGAATGGTTACCGAATCAAAATAGTCGGCAGGCATCAGGGTATCGGGATCAATTATGTGGTGGTATCTGTTTCCGTTAACCGTGAAAAAGCGCTCGTAAACACCTGACGTCACGCATGCGGTATCGGAAATCTTCAGATACATCGAGTAAGAGTAATCCGGGTTTTTAGGGTCCTTGATTCCGGTGACCCATCCGTCTCCGTCGGGCTTTGTTCCGATGATTCTTATGTTTCCTCCGACGTTGAAAACATAGCTTGTTATTCCCTTTTCTTCAAGGGCTCTGGCTGCCATTTCAACTGCATAGCCCTTTGCGACGGCACCTACATCAATCGATGCCGCGGGATCGGAGATTCTGACTGTGCACTTGCTTTCGTCAATCTCCAGCAGTCCGAAATCTGTATGTCGATCAGCTTCTTCCAATACGGACAGTGCGGGAAGAGCCGCCTGCGAAGGATTCTCGGTTGCCAGGGTTCTGGCATCATGCCAGATTCTGAGCACCGACCCCAGCATAGGATTCATTTTTCCGCCGGTCAGCTCATAAAGCTCCTTGCAATATTCAAGAAAAACAATGAGTTCCCTGTCAACGGTGAGAGCTTCCTTTCCGGCATTCTTGTTAATCGTACAGAGGTTTGTCACACCCTCATACTCATAATAAATATCAAATAATTTATGATAATATGACAGCACGTCCTCGGCGATGGCGCAATTGCTTTCGAATTCGGTTTTGGTATCGTATTTATAGCTGTAAATATAGCTAACGGTATCAAAATACTGAAAATACGTCATCTGCTGAGCTTTGCCGGACGGTTTTTCCGTATTAAAATTAGCCAAATTCAAATAAGTTAAATTTTTACAATTTTCAACTCCCCAAAATGAGGAGTTGCTGTAAAGTAATCAAAATGAATAACAGTCTCGAAATAATACGTTTCGAAGGGTTGTTCATTATTGATCTGGGGTCTGATTATCTGGCGTTGTTGGCAGCCTTGGCTACTACAGCGGAGAGGCCTGTGATCTGCATGGTGCAGCCGGCCTTGAGAAGATCCTCTTCAACGGAGATCTGGTGATCGTTGACGGTCTGGGTCTTCATGGCAGCAATCTCGGCAGCAGTCTTGCCGGTTACGAAGGCGGAGAAAGCAGCGGACTGCTCGAACCACTCCTTAACGATACCGTCGCCGTTGTTGTCGGAACCGTAAGCAGCCATATTGTACTCGCTCTTGAGCTCACGCTTGGTGGCCTTGAAGGAGAATGTGGGAGCATCGGTGTTGTTCTTGAAGGTGATCTTGGGCTGCACGGCATCGTTTACGGTAGCGACAACCTTGCCGTCGGAAACGGCAGCGGCAGCGAAATCGGAATACATGTTTACAGCACCGTCCTTCTCGGCTGTAGCGGCAGCAGAGGAGGAATCAAGGGAGGAGTTTACGGCAACGCCGAGCTTAACCTCAGCCTTGGCGGAAAGGGTGAACTTGACAGCCTGGTCGTCCTTGCAGGCCTTTACGACAGCGTCTCTGAAGTCGGCAACCTGGATGGTGCAGCCGGCGGAGAGAAGAGCATCGTCATCGGCGATCTGATAGCCGACAGCGCCCTGGGTGGCAGCCTTGGTCTTGAGAGCCTCTACTTCGGCAGGGGTCTTGCCCTCGCACCACTTTTCGAAGGCCTCAGCCTGCTCGAACCACTCTTTTACGACGCCGTCACCGTTGTTGTCGGTGTCCTTGCCGTAGGTAGCCATGTTGTAATCATTGCCGAGCTCTCTCTTGGTCTTTTCGAGCTTGGTAACGGTGAAGGAACCGTCTTCCGCAATGGTGGCGACGTTCTGAGCGGCGTCAACTCTGCAGGAGACGATCTTGCCGTCGGCGAGAAGAACAGTAGCTACGAGAGAATTGTTCTGGGCCTTGCCGGCAGCCATGTCGTGATCGTTAGTTACAACACCCATACCGAGTGTGTACTCAACAGTCTTCTCTCCGCAGGATACGGCAGCAAGAGCCATAACGAGGATGAGAAGAAGGGAAATAATCTTAACAGAATTCTTCATTTTTAACCTCCAATGTTTAGATATCTGTTATTTTTGCATACGGGAATATTGTACCATCTTTTATCACAAAAGTCAATGAATATTTATGTTTTTTTTAGTTTTTTTCTTAATTTTATTGACAAATAATACCTTTTTCCCGTAAACTCAGTAGTCAACTTGCTTTTTTGCCGTTTCGCGTCCCTCCGCATAAGCAGACGGTATTGACATACTTCTCTTCCTGTGATATACTATGTGACAGCATATTTATACAAGGCGGTAAAAATGAAAAGAAATATATCTTATGTAATCATTCTGTTCGCTGCGGTGCTTCTGCTCGTATCATGCTCCGTCGTGATTCCGGAGCCCTCCCCCCGTCCTTCGACCGTCACCGGCAGTCCTGAGCTTACGGTATTTGTCTGCAGCGACATTCATCTTCTCTCCGACAGCCTGACGGACGAAACCGCTCCCAAAAGCAAGCTCACGAGCGACGGCCGCTGTCAGGACCTTGATTACGTTCTCATGGGCGCTCTGACCGACGAGGTCAATAGGCAAAAGCCCGACTACCTTGTCATAACGGGCGACCTCACCTTCAACGGCGAATACGAATCGCACACAGCGGTCGCTTCCCTGCTCTCCGAAATCGGCGATGAGACAAAGGTACTTGTCATTCCCGGAAACCACGATTACAACAATCTGAGCTCAATGCAGTTCAAGGAGTCTAAGATGAGTCCGACTCGGGCTCTTACGATGGAAGAGTTTCCGTCCGTATACGCCGACTTCGGATACACGGGCGCCTATTCCTACGATGAAGAAACGCTCAGCTATTGCTACCGTCTGAGCGACAGCCTCTGGGGACTGTTTCTTGACACGAATATTTCGCGCTTCAACCGCGAGGAAAGCATGCAGACCGTGGGCGGCCAGGTTTCCGGCAGCACCTTCAGATGGATCGAAAAGATGCTGAAGGAAGCCCGCGAGGCCGGCGCCGACGTCATTTCCTTTTCTCACCACAATCTTATTACGCATCATCCTTCGTTCGAATCCCGCTATACGCTCGGCAATGCGGCTGCGATAAAGGAGCTGTTTGCGTCCTACGGCGTAAAGCTCAATATGTCGGGACACCTTCACATCCAGTCAATAAAGGAAGAAAACGGTTTTTACGACATATCGTCTGCGTCTCTCCTCGATTACGGCTGCAGATACGGAGTCATCGGGGTATATCCCGACGCTTTCTCATATTCGTCCTTCACACTGAGCACTGATGCCGTCGACATCCCCTCATACACCTTTAAGAAGTTCTACGATATGTATTACGCCAAAAACTCCCTGAAAACCGACTTCGGAAAAAACACCGAGGCCGTAAAGGACTTCATGGCAAAGGCAAACTGCTATTATTTCGACGGCGACACCGCATCGCTCAGAGCTCTGATATCCGAAAACTCCGGAACCTACAGGCTTCTCATGAAGAAGATGCCGTCCGATTATTTCAGGTATATCATCGAAACCGCCAAGGAGCCCGATTCTCACTCCGCAGAGGTACAGAGGCACTGACTGCAGCTGTTTATCTGTGTCCTCCCGCTGATTTCGGATATTCAGATTTCGACTGAGGCGGTTCCGGTATAAGCAAGTATCACGGTCCTTGCGAGTCTTCTCGCATACATATTGTGATGCGCGCAGTTTTCCTCAGGAAGGTTCATAGCTTCATCTCCGGGGCGCGAAATCGGCACAAGGGCGATTTCCGCCCCGACAGCTTTATAAAACATGGTATGTCCGCCGTTCAGTGAGTGATGCGCCGTCTGAACGATGTCGGAGGACAGCTCCGTCAGCGTACCGTTATCCCGATGCTTTTTATAAACAACGTCGAGGCCCGCGAAATACGAGTCTCCCGTAAACATCGCGCTCTTATTCTTTCCCGATATACGGAAGACCATAGACAGCTCGTTGGGATCCTCGGCTTTTTCAAGATCTCTGTACGTAAAGAGAATATCCGTTAGGACTCCGTCGGTCTCGAGGCAGTCGCCTGATACAGGCTCGTAAAAATCCGCTTCCAAAAGAGATACTGCTGACTTCATCATAGCAACCTCTTTTTCAGTCTTTCGCGCCGGATTTTTGAAAACATAGGTGTCCGGAGCCGAGAAAACAACCTTTTTCACGGTTATTTCGCGTCTCAGCTCCTCATTTTCGCCGATGGCGGCAAATGCGCCTATATGATCTATGTGCGGATGCGTCAGTATCCACATATCTATTTCGGGCTTCGTGCTGCCGGTTTCCGTACGGCATATGCCGATGATGTTCCGGGCATCCTCCGCGGTGCTTCCGCCGTCGATGACGATGAGATGCCTGTGCTCCGTTACAATAATATAGCACATACCGGCGGCCTGCCACTTCCATTCTCCGTTGAAGCGCGACCCCGTCGTACTGTACTGAATAATCTTTTCCATTTATAATTTGTCCTTTTTCTCCGTATTGATTGCCAGGCTAATAACCGGGCATCTTTTTGTCAGTCAAGAATGGCTCCGTGTGCCCTGAGAGTATCCGAAAGCCTTCTCCGGTCGATTTCCGACGGAACGACTCCGTTATCGCATGCAATAGCCGCTGCGGCACCGGCAGCCTGTCCCAGCGCCATTGCGCAGGGCATGACCCTTATCGCTCCGGCAGCCTGCGATTCGCATGAGACCGTTTTGCCGGCAACGAGCAGGTTTCTGCAGCCTTTGGGAAGCATTGATGCGTACGGAACGTAGTATACGTCCGCCGTGGGGACCTTGAAATTGCCCTTTTCGGCCGGATTTCTGGAATGCACGTCCATACCGAAGGCGTAAGCCGCGACTCTGTCATCAAATTTCACGCCTGCGCTCAGGTCCTCTGCCCGCAGCTTGTATAAGCCTTCAATATGTCTCGATTCTCGTACGCCCAAAACCGGCGCGACGTTTGTGATCCTGCAGTTTTCAAAGCCGGGAGTCTCGTTTTTTAAAAGAGAATAAGCCTCGAACACCTGTTTTCTGGCTTCCGAATGCGCCGCAGTCATCGATGCCGAATCCGCCGCATCGGTCGCATAAGTATGATAGTGGTTGATTTTGTATCTCCCGTCGGCGGGCATTTT
This sequence comes from Clostridia bacterium, assembly GCA_024404665.1. GTDB lineage: Bacteria > Bacillota > Clostridia > Oscillospirales > CAG-272 > CAG-390. Next base: position 17,704 of record JAKSPQ010000006.1, on the reverse strand, counting down.
ATAGGCCTTGACCGGTTTCTTCGGCCTTGCGGTATAAGCGACGGAATCGACGCCGTCGATTTCAAACATAAGCGTACCGGGCTGTGGAATACCGGTGGCTTCATCGCCCTTCCACACGGGAACCCCTGCCGCAGCTGCGACATCGGCGTTTCCGGTACAGTCGATGTAAACCTCCGCACGGACGGCTCTGAGTCCCTCGAGGGGCAGCAGCAGCGCGTACTTTATTCCGCCGTCATCATCGACGACGCAGTCCGCAAAGCGCGTATAAAGCATTACCGTAACCCCGGCCTCCGCAGTCATTTCGTCAAGCACAGTCTGGAGCATGAATGCGTCAAAAGGCGTAACCCTTTTGTGATATCTCGCAATGAACGATGTGTATATGCTCGGAGCATCCGTTTCGTCGGGGGATACTGCTCCGCCGTTTTTTTCAAGTCTTCCGACTATTTCCCTGAAAAGGCCGCCCACGACGGGTCTGTTTCCTTCTCTGTCATAGCAGGTCATAAAAGGTCCCACAAGTCCCGATGTTGCCATTCCGCCGAGCATGCCCGTGGCTTCCGCAAGAAACACGCGTTTTCCGGCTCTTGCGGCCTCGATCGCAGCGCATACTCCCGCAGGTCCCCCTCCGAATACGGCTATGTCATATTCGCCTATCACTTCGATGTTTTTTCCGTAAACAACAGTTTTTTCCGGGTTCATTTTTCCCTCCGAACGCAGATTGGTTTTGTTATTATTTTATCATATTTCATGTAATAAAACAAGAAAAACATTAACGAAATGCGCATTTCGGGGCTGTTACCGCCATCCCTCCGGCGCCTTTTCCGGGGCGCTCTCCGATTTGTCCCGGCACTCCGGACAGCTATAATACGTTATTCACTTTATATAAGCTTCGCTTTCAGTCCCTTTGGGCGTCTTCGGATACAAACAAAGCCGTATGCCGCATCAAATAATTCTTGACTTTTAGTTTATATAATATTATAATATTATAGTATTATTGCAGCACGGCCGGCATCCGGCTCCCGCCCCGGCACTGTCAGAGTCCTTGGGCTATTTTCGTGCCGCATTCGCGTCCCGATACGGAAAAGATTATTTTACGATACCGAAAGGATAAAAATCATGTACGAACTTATGCTTGATACCGCGAACCTCGACGAGCTCAAGGCCGGTATCGCGCTCTGGCCCGTCGTCGGAGTCACATCCAATCCCTCCATTCTCAAAGCCGAGGGCAAAATCGACATCTATGAAAGACTTGCCGAAATCAAGGCTCTCTGCGGTCCCGACCGCTCTCTTCACGTTCAGGTAGTATCCGATACCACCGATGAGATCGTCAAGGAAGCCCATTACATTCTCGAAAAGCTCGGAAAAGACGTTTTCATCAAAATTCCCGTAAGCAACGCAGGCCTCCCCGCCATCAAGATTCTTGCCGCCGAGGGAGTAAACATCACCGCCACCGCTATTTATTCCTCCATGCAGGGAATGCTCGCGGTTCTCGCCGGCGCAAAATACATCGCCATTTACTACAACCGTATGGAGAACAACTGCACCGACCCCAAGAAGGTTTGCGCAGATATCCGTGAGTTCATTGAGGAATCCGGCTCAGACGCTCTCCTTCTCGGCGCCAGCTTCAAGAACGTCGCTCAGGTAACAGAGGCCTTCGTAAACGGCTGCCAGAGTGTCACCGTGGCGCCCTCCCTTGTGAAATCCGCTCTCGGCATGGCCTCCATCGATCAGGCGGTCGCAAACTTTGCCAAGGACTTCTATGCGGTTCACGGCGAAGGCGAGACCATGATGACCATCGGCTGATGAACAAAGAATATATAAAAAGCTTTGCGGACGAAAACTCCGCAAAGCTTTTCCGTATACACCGCGAGCTCTGCCTCATTCCGGCTTTTTCCGGACATGAATACGAACGGGCGGTATACTGCCGCGATTATCTTCTGGCGGCCGGCGCCGACAACGTATACATCGATGACGCCATGAACACTGTCTTCCCCCTGTGCTGCGACGGCAGCGACAGGATTACGGTGATAAACGCTCACACCGACACCGTATTCCCCGAGGACATCCCTCTGTATTTTACGGACGACGGCGAGCGTATAAGCTGCCCGGGTGTCGGTGACGATACCGCGGCACTTGCCGTTCTGCTTCTGACGGCCGAGTTCTTCATAAAAGAAGGCATTAAGCCGGAGGGCGGAATTCTGTTCGTCTGCAATTCCTGCGAGGAGGGGCTCGGCAATCTCAGGGGAATCAAGCAGATCTGCGAGGATTATTCGGGAAGAATCGCAAGGCATTTCTCGATAGACGCTCACCTTGATGCGGTTGCGGACCGCTGCGTGGGTTCGGAACGCTTTGAGGTAAGCGTAAAAACCGCCGGAGGACATTCCTTCTCCGCCTTCGGAACTCCGAATGCCATAGCGATCGCGTCCGAAATGGTATGTGAAATTTACTCCCTTACGGTTCCGGACATGCCCGGAACACGAACCACCTACAACGTCGGAATCATCTCCGGAGGAAACTCCGTGAATTCGATTGCCGGGAATGCTTCCTTCCTCTGCGAATACCGTTCCGACGACAGGGAATGCATCGCTATTATGCGCGAAAAATTCGAATCGGTTTTCGGTAAGCTTAGACCGGGAGCCGATGTTTCCGTGAGGACCGTCGGCATACGTCCTTGTGAGGGCAATACCGACAGAACCGAAATAGAGAGAATGGCATCCCTGGCGGCAAAAGTTCAGTCGGAAATCACGGGCCTGCCCGTGCGCCGCGCATCAAGCTCGACCGACTGCAACATTCCGCTGTCGCTCGGAATTCCCTCCGTATGCATAGGCGCTTTTTTCGGAGGAGGCGCACACACTGTAAACGAATATATAATCAGGTCTTCTCTTCCTCTGGGACTTCAGTCCGTTATAAGAATTCTCCTTGAAAAGTAATGTCAAACGGCTTTAGCAAGAAAAAGGCTTTAGCAAGAAAAAAGGCACACGTCATTCAGACATGTGCCTCGTTTTTTTGGGAGCTTTTCAGACTGCCGGCCGAAGGTCTTTCAGCTTTGTCACATCAAAGCGCCCCATAAGATAAGTAAACGTCAAAAAAGTCAGTGACTTTTTTAAGCGCTGTGCTTTATCAGTGCTTCTTAAATACTACGGCGCATCCGAGAACGGCAACAGCTGCCATGACAGACGCAGTCGAGCTTCCGCGGCCCTTCTTCTCGGCAGGAGCCTCAGTCGTAACAGCAGGAGCGGCGGTGGTAACGTCCGCGGGAGCGGCGGTGGTATCATCGGCAGGAGCAGCAGTTGTAACAACGGGTGCTTCAGTTGTAACCACGGGAGCCTCCGTAGTAACAACGGGAGCCTCTGTAGTAACAACGGGAGCCTCTGTGGTTACGGGAGCCTCAGTAACGGTCTCGACGGGCTGCTCAAAGGCAACGTTCTTGTCGGCGAGAAGGATAGTACCCTTTACGCTGTTGTTCTTGTAGGAGTTTACGTCTCCGGTCCAGGTTAAACCGATATTTCTGGTAGCGGAAAGGAGTATGTTGTTGTTATCGTTAAGATAAATATCAAAGCCGATCTTGGTTCCGGGCTCGAGCTTGAGGGCATCGTAGCGGAGCTTGAGATTGATCTTGCATTCCATCGTATAGCCCACATTGTATCCGGAAGCATCCGTCTTGTAGGTGATGGCGTACATTCTCTTGTCATGCGGGAACTTTTCAAGGTCGTTGGCTTCGGCGGGAACGAATTCGAGTTCCTCGGAGAGGAATACGCCGGCGGGAACACCGTTCCAGTTGGCGGTTGTTCCGTAAGCACCGATGATGTACCAGAAAGCCGGAGCCTCCTGCTTATCGGTGATATCGCGGTTGTAATCGGGCGCGAAGGTGAACGAAACGGCATCTCTCTTCCAGAGGTTGCCGCCGGTGCTGAGCTTTTCCCAGTCAAGGTCGCCCATAGTGGGGTCGTTTACCTCTACAAGGATGTAGAGATAGAACTCATCGTACATAATTCTGAACTTTGCCTGCGGATGCTCGGTGATGCCGTCATCGGCAAAGAAATTTTCGATTCTGTTGAGCTGGGCGTTGTCCCAGATGTTGTCGACTTCACCGTCGATGGTGGGAGTTCCGTAAACTGCCTGAGCCTCATACTCGGAAGGCAGTTTTTCTTCGGCTGAAACCGCGACCGTAAGAGCGGCTACGAGCATAACTGCCGAAATCAATACTGCTAAAAGCTTTTTCATTTTCAGTACCTGTTTTCTGATATGTCACGGAGCCGAAAAACGGCCCCGTGACCTTTGTTTAATCGTTAATCAGTCGCGAACCTTCTTGGCTACAACCGTTACGGCAGTTCCGGCGATGGCGAGAACGGCGATGACGGCAATAACGGCTACGGAGTTATCGTCGCCGGTAGCGGGGTTGGAAGGAGCGGTGGTTCCGGCGGGAGCGGTGGTTCCGGCAGGAGCTGTGGTTCCGGCAGGAGCTGTGGTTACTTCGGGCTTTGCGAGGAGAAGGATCTGGCCCTTCTTGGAGTTGTCCTTGTAGGATGTTACGGAAGCATCGGCCCAGGGGAAGATGTGATCCTGCTTTGCGGCGGTGTTCTCGGCAGTGTAGTCGTTTCCGTATACGAAGGTATCGAACTCAACGCGCTTGCCTGCCTCGTTCTTCCACTCGGCAAACTTAACGGAAAGATTTACCTTAGCCTCGATTACGTAACCGGTGTTGGTAATCTTGTAAGCATACATTCTGGTGTTCATGGGATGCTTTGTGAAATCGAGAGAGTCGGCGGTAGCGGCACCGGGAGTCTCGGTGATGAAGCAGGCCATGGGAACCTGGCAGAAGTTGGGAACGATTCCGTAGGGTCTGTAGGCATACCAGAAATGAGGAGTGGATGTACCTGCACCGGTGGTGGCAGTGCGGTCTCCGGCGGGGTTGAAGGCCATGGCAACCTGGTCTCTTGCGTACCAGTTCTTGTCGGCGAGATAGCCGGCTTCGTCCATCATAGTGGAGTCGGTGATCTCAAAGAGGAAGTAGAGATAGTTCTCATCCCACATAACTCTGAACTGACCGGCAGTCAGCTGAGAGCCCTTGGTATCGGCACCGTACTTGTAAGCGGTGGCGTTGGCCCAGATAGCGTCTACTTCGGCATCGATTACGGGAGTTCCGTAAGGAGCTTCGGCAGTGGGGATGGCGGGGTCATTGGTGGCGGCGGAGGTGCTCAGCACGAAGGCGGAGAGCAACATCGCTGCGAGGACGAGGATTGTCAGTGTTTTCTTCATGATAGGTTTTCCTTTCTGAATAATATTTATTTGCTGACTATTTATTTTTTGAAAGACTCAAAGCCCTGAGCTATGAGCCGCTCGAACCATGGGAATACAAGCTTATGTCCTTCTATATTGAGATGGCTGCGGTCGGAAGCCGAAATGGAATATTCGGCTCTGAATATCGCCATGGACATATATGCGGGAATAACCGATGTATCGGAGGCACTGACCGTCACGGTGTAAGGATACTTTTCCGCGGTTTCAATCATAGCCTTTGCATATTCGGTGCTGTCGATTCCCGAGCCGTTCTTCTGTCCGTAATCCCAGTTGGTAATGCAGACGATGAGGGCTCCGGGATACTTCGCGTGGAGCTGTTCGATGCAGGAGGCAACCGCTCCTCTGAAGGTCTTCGTATCGTTCGTACCGGCGTTGCCGATGGGAATTCTGTGATTCCAGTCGTTTGCTCCGCCTTCAAACAGAACAAGGTCCGGGTTTCCGTCCTTCATGGAGGCGATGCGCTCGCACATGGGCGAATTGGTCGTAATATAGTTCGAAACGGTGCTTCCTCCCTTGCCGTAGTTGACAAAGGTTTGGGAGTATTTCGCCGCCATCAGAGCCGGCCAAACGTCCTTTGAGGGATTTAGTCCCTCTCCGGCAAAATAGCTGTCTCCGATTGCGTATACCGTCAGTCCGCGGAGAATTTCAAACGACTGATTTCCGGAATCCGGAATATCGGGCATTTTTTCTCCGGAGATGTATACGGAAAGCACGCCTTCCGTATATACGGTCACGCCTTTGTTTACATAGTTTGAAAGAAGATGGTAAAGCGCCTGTGCCGTTGCGTCCGGCGTTCCGCCGACGGCATAAATTCTGTTGCCGATAACGCTCAGAGTCCAGTCAGACGGAGCGAGCTCCTTAAAAAGCTCTTCGCTTCCCTCTCTCGAGCCGTGACCGATGATGATTTCCGGGTCACCCGTGGGTGCCGCGGCATCCGTAACCGCCTTATACTTAACCCCGGATAAACCGCCGAGTCTCGTAAGGAAGGCAGTAACGATGTTTGACAGCTGCGTGCTTGTTCCGGCGGTTCTTGAGCTTACGACGTATATAGTATCGGAGTTCTTCCAGTCAAAGGTTAAAGGCTCCGGAATCGCCTGCGTATCCTCCTCCGTTGTAACCATCTCAGTCTCCGGGACGGTTTCGGGCGCCTTATCTGAAACGGCAGACGTAGAGTCGGCAGCGGTTGACTCTTCTGTGACATTTCCTGTGCCGCAGCCCGTCACGGCAAGCACCGCTGCAAGAATAACGGATAAAAAGCAGAGTATTCTTTTCATATCAGACTCCCAACGGAGGAGCAACGGTGCGCTTTGTCTTTTCGTTAACGCAGGAAATGGCGTTAAGCTCCTTCAGAAGTTCCTGAGCCTTTTCCGAATTCTTCAGTGTGAAGGCTCCGGTATCTCTCCAGGCCTCGAGAAGAATGCCGTCTAGCGATGCTCTTATGAAGAAGAGTCTCCATTTCCAGAGCGTACGCAGCTTTTCATCGGCAGCAGCATCGAGCTTCTTTACGATCTCATATTCCTCAAACATGGGGGTTGCGTATCTGGGAACAAAGGTTGAGGGAGCATCGGCAGAGTAGGTGGTTACTCTCTTATGGCTTGCCTCCATGAGTCCGCAGAGCCTTACGAATTCGCAGAGAAGCACTTCGTCGTATATTCCGGCCTCATATGCGGCATAAGCCTTTAAAGCCTCGTCCGCGTTTTCATATTCGCCCGTATAGAAGCCTGCAACGATGAACTTGTTGACGTCCTCGTAAATTCCCTCGGAATAAAGATATCCGCCGCTCATAAGCTGACCGCAGTTCTTTTCGCAGACATCAAGGTACATGGGGAACGGCGTCGCGCCGAATCCGCCCCATGGATGCGCGGGGTTCTGCATGGATATCTCGGGGAAATCGATAAATTTGACTCCGTCGGGAACGCCCTTCCTGCGAACGACGTCGGCGATTCTTCCGGACTGGAAGCAGGTCATAATATATTCGGCCCAGGAGTACTCTCCGCTCTCGAGATGAGTGTAGAAGTTGTCCCATTCGTTCTGCATCTGAACCCCGAAGTGCCAGGTCGAAATGCAGGGCTTTGTCTTCATTCCGTATTCCTTCATAAGGTCGATGATGAGCTTGTTGCACTTCATAAAGCCATTCGTCGACCAGGGATAGCACTTCTCGCAGAGGCAGCCGCCCTCATCGTAGGCCCAGAGATAGAGATAATCGATGTCGCAGTCCGCAAAGGCGGAGAGGAATTCGCGCTGAAGCCGATCTATCTCCTTCATGCCTCCCTCGGTGGAGGGGCATACCTCGGTGATGAATTCGGCTGTTATGCGTCTTACATATCTGCCGCTGTCATCGGGCTCGAGCTGAGCTTCAAATTCTTTTTTGTAATTCGAAAAGCTTGTGTTTGTAAAGCCGACGAAGGCCGTGGACATTCCGATTATCTTGGAAAATCTTATCTGCCCCTTCAGTCTCTCTATCATTGCAAGCGCCGCGGGCTCCGTAAACGATGTGTAATGCTGCGGAGCCAGGCAGAACATAACCGAGTTAAAGCCTCTGAGAGCCTGCTCCGCTATGTAGCGTTCCTCATCCTCCATGGGAGAATTGTGATGATAGTTGTAAAAATGAGTAGCGAGATAAATGCCTCTGACGGGCTTTTTCATCGAAAAGCTTACGGGAACCGCAAGAGGCGAAATGCCTGTCTCCGCATCAAAGCGGGATCTGAAGAGAAAATGTCCGGCTGCCGCAAAGCAGTTTATGACCGAATCGGCCTTCAGAACAAAGCCGGACCCGCTTTCCGTGATTTCAAAGCCGTCCTTCGGAGCATCTTCTCCGATTATGAATTCCAGAACGGCCTCAGGTGAATCCGAAAGCTTTATTCCGTGATTGCCGAGCTCGTTCCTCAGGACCTTTTTAAGCTCCGCAAATGCGTTCTCCGGAAGATTGGTGTTTACTATGCTTAGTACTTTCATCTTTTTTCCTCATTTGCAGCCTTGCGCAGGAGTTCGATTGCGGCAAGCGCCTCGAGCTGCTTGGCCTTTGTATAAAGGATATCCTCTTTCGGATCCGGAGGAATTACCTTCTCCGTAGGATGGTAGGGCAGTTCAAAGGTTCTGCATCTGTCCGCATTGTTGTGAACCTCGACGACATGCATACCGTAAACCAGATCGTGATTGTACTGAATCTGGAGATATTTCGGCAGAAGCTCGTCGGATGTGCTGAATATTGCAAGCTCGGGGTCGATTTTCTCGTAAAGCGCGGTGGAGCCTCCCCAGCCTCCGTGATGGCAGACCTGAAGAATGTCGCTCTTGAGATAATCACCGTACATTCCGGTCATGATTTTTCCGCAGACTTCATCGCAGTCGGCGGGAAGAATTACCGTATTGCCGGCTATGCGGAGTCTGATGCAGAGCGACGCGGAATTGAGCGTGTATCCGTCGTTGAGAATCGAAAAATATCTCGAAACGGTATCGTCCTGGCAGCAGATGACCTCAATCTCGGTGCTTCCGTAACGGAAAACCTCACCCGTATGAGGCTTTGTGAAGGCCGCATTCGGGAACACGCGGAAGGCGGCTTCGCCGACCCGTCTTGTGTTCCATGCTTCCCTGTAGGCCTCGGCATCGGGAATCGACGGAAAATTGCAGGCGATTTCTTCGATTTCTATTTCATCGGCGTAAGCCTGAGATATTTTCAGGAAGGCGCCGGTGTGATCAATATGGGTATGTGACATGAACCAGCAGGCGATTCTTATCTTTCCGCCCTCCGACTGAGAACGAAGCGTATCCATTATTCTGTCGGCATAATCACCGATTTCGGTTCCTCCGTCGACGATTATGAAGCGCCCGTCCCCGAGTCTGAAAACATATCCCATGTTTCCGCAGCCGGAATCGCAGTTCAGATAACGGCTGGTGGTCGAAAATCTGGCGCCGATGACGGTCATGAGAGGTTTTACGTTTCTGTCCGCTCTGTACAGAGCCCTGTCCGTATGCATATTGGATTCAGGCTCGGCAATCATTCTGAGAGTTGAGTTATACGGGGTATAGTAAATATACGCAGCTACGCCGCTCCGGATAAACCTCGCGAATCGGTTTCCGCACACCTCCCTCTCCGACACCTTGGAAAAGCCCGATGCGCTGACTTTTTCCAGATAGTCAAGGTAAACGTTTTCGTCGACGCCGGTATAGACGGTCTGGTCGCAGGACATATGGCTGCGTCTGTCGGCGGCAAAAGCTCCGCCGGCCGGCACGGGAAGATATTTGATGTAGCGCGGAAGCGTAAAGCTCTCCGAAAGGAAAGAAGCATCGCACACGAGGCCTCCGTCCGAAGGCTTCAGAGACATGATGAGCTTCTCGACGGCGAGCTGCAGCGTTTCCTCGGAGGCGGTCAGAAGACCGAGCATAGAGTTTTCACCGTTTTCAGACTTATTGCAAATGAGCTCCGGCGTGCAGATACCGAACATTTTCACGTCCGCGAAGCCCTTGCCCGCGGCGGCGGGAGCACCCTTGCCGGGAAGGACGGCATCGCGTCCTGCGGGAACGTCGCACGTTGTTCTTACGGGCTTTATCGATGTCAGATCGGCGATGAAAACCGAGAGCCTTTCCGCTGCCTCAAAGGCATGCGTCGTGATTGCAGGCGGAAAAGCGATGCACACGGGGGTCTTTTCAGTATGTTTCAGAAAAATAGTATTCATTTGAAATCCTTTTTGCGGGCAGCCGACGCGGTGCCGCCCCCCCGCTTTGGAGTATTTGATCCGGAGTATTTCAGAGACCGATGGGAGGGCACACCCAGCCATGGGTTTTTCCGGGAATGGCGTGATAAATCCGAACCAGCTCTTCAAAAGCTCTTTGGCAGATTTCGGACCTCTTCGGAAAGCCTCCGCAGTCCCTGATTTCCCTGTCTATCACAGATCTCAGATACCAGATTCTGAAATTTCTTCCGGTTCTGATTTTTTCCGGAAGAACAGCGTTGTATTTTGAGAAGATTCCGTAAATCTCGCCGATTTTTTCGGGATCGTCAAAAATGAACTGAGTGGATTCCAAGGTTTCCGCAGGCTTTTTCTTTGTCCTGTACAGAGATTTTTCACTCGAGATGACGGCATATGTCAGCTCGTCGAGGGCCTTTCCTTCAACGCAGAACTCGGTTCTGACATAGGCCCTGACGGCATCCTCGGCATGCATATACTGTCCGGAATAGTATGAAAGAGTGATGTATTTGTTAACATCCTCAAAGATTCCCTCGGAATAAGGATAGCCGCCGCAGTAAAGGGCTCCGCTTTTTTCGTTGGTCTTTTCAAGGAATTCAGGGAGACAGCTGGCTCCGAATCCGCCCCAGGGAGAGCAGCGATACATGGAAATCTCGGGGAAATCTATGAACTTAACGCCCTCGGGTATTCCCTTCTTTTTCAGAATTTCGGGCATATTTCCGCCGAAGAAGAAGGACATGATATAATCCGTTCCTTCCGGCATTCCGTTTTCGATTATTTTATAAAACGCATCCCATTCGCCGGCAATGAATCTGTCGAAGTACCAGGTGGAAATAATAATCCGTGTTTCGGGCATCATCTCAGACAGCAGATTTCTGAATGCGGGATAAAGCTTCATAAAGCCGCCCGCTCCCCAGGGAGCGCACTCCGCGCAGGTGCAGCCGCCCGGATCGTAGGGCCAATAGCTGATGTAATCGATCTTCAGATCCCTGAATTTTTCGAGCATCATACGTCTTTCGCGTATGATTTCCTCTATTCCGCCTGGCTTCGACGGACATATTTCCAGATGAAAGTGATCCTCAGGCTTTCTGAAATAGCCGTTTACGGCATTCCATTCGGCTCTGAGCTCCGTAGGAGAACCGGCAAACGCCTCGTTGGCAAGCATTGTCAGCGAGCCGCCGATGCCTATGAGGTTTGCGTGCTTTATTAATGCATGGAGTCTTTCGGAAAGGGCAACTGCGCCTTCATCCTCCATGGATGTGAAGTGGTGCATATCAAACCATACGAGAACGGTATTGCAGCCTCGCAGAGCAAGGTCGTCGATTACTTCATACACCTCTTCTATGGGCGCCGCATGATAAAAATTATAAAAATGAGTTGCGAAATACATTCCGCGGAGTCTGTCGCGCGGAGTAAAATCCATTTTTCCGGAATAAGGCTCAAAGCCGCCTTTTCCGTCGGCAAATGATTCCGTGAGCCATCTTCCGAAAGCGGCATGCAGGCTTCTGTCATTGCCGGCCGTCAGAACGCAGCCGTCTGAGCCGGAGCTGAGAATATATCTGTCGTCCTTAAGTGATTTATCGGTTATAAGCTCGATAACGTATGCGTTTTCGGTGTCTTCCGACACTCCGAGCTCTCTTTCCTCAAATTTTCTTGCGGCTGTTTTTCTGAGAACCTCAAAGCTCTCGGAGCCCATTCCGCTGTTTTTCAGGTAAAAGGTCATTTTTGTTTACCGGATCCTTTCATCGGACATCGGGGCCGATAAGGTAATTGTTGTGTGTTTATCGGGAAATTCGGATTATTACTGGCCGAGAGGCGGGTTCAGAGCCCTTGACGTTTTGTCGCAGGCATAATAGATTCTGCGGAGCTCTGCAAAAATCTCCTGACATTTTTCCGAAAGGCTCGGCGTAAAATCGTGCTCCTTCAGCTCCTTGTCCATCTGAGCCCTGAGATAGTACAGTCTGAATCTGTAATCCGAGGTAATGCTCTCGGGAAGGATTTTATTGTATTTCTCGAACACTCCGAAGACATAATCGATGTCCGACACATCGTCTATCCTGTATCTCTTCGGACCGCTTTTCTTTTCGCCGGCGCCGATAGCGTCGAACTGGGTGTTGAGGTCGAGGACTTCCTGCTCTCTGGAAAGAGCGGTCTCCGTCCTCAGGACGGCATCGGTGAGCTCGTCAAGGGCTTCTCCCCTGACCGAGAACCAGGTTCTCACGTAGGCTCTTACGGCATCGGCGGGATCTCTGTAAAGACCGGAATAATTGCAGAGACAGATATATTTGTTGACATCCTCGAAAATTCCCTCGGAATACGGGAATCCGCCTTTGTATAGGCCTTCCGTCTGGGAATTGGATTTGCCGAGAAATCTTGCGAGAACGCTTGCTCCGAAGCCTCCCCAGGGTCTGCAGGAATACATGCTTATCTCGGGGAAATCAATGAATTCGATTCCCTCGGGAATGCCGTTTTCCTCAATCACGGCGGGCTTTACGCCTTCAAAGAAGAAGGCCATAACGTACTCCACGTTCGTAAGTGAGCCGTCCGTCAGGTGAGGATAGAAATCCCTCCACTCGTCGCGGCAGAATTTATCGAAATACCATGTCGACAGAATAATCTTTGCACGGGGGAATATTTCCGAAATCAGTCCGGCAAAATGAGGCAGAAGCTTTAAGAATCCGCCCGCACCCCAGGGCTCGCAGGCGGCACAGGTGCAGCCGCCCTGATCATAGGGCCAATATGTCACGTATCTTATGTCAAGATCCGCGAACTTTTCGAGCATCATGCGTCTCTCGCGGAGTATTTCCTCTATTCCGCCCTCCTTTGAGGGGCAGAGCTCCACATGATAGTGGCCGTCAGGGAGCGCATAGTATCTTCCCTTTACGTCCCACTCGGCTCTGAGTCCGACCGGCGACGACGCGAAGCCCTCGTTCGAAAGCATTGTAAGCGAGCCCGGGATTCCGAGACGGTTGGCGTATTTTATTATGGCGCGGAGTCTCTTCACAAGATCCTGTGCGCCCTCGTCCTCCATGGACGAATAATGATGCATATCAAACCAGACAAGCAGACTGTTGCAGCCGTAGAGAGCAAGATCCTCTATGACCTCATAAACCCTGTACAGCGGAGCGTTGTGATAAAAATTGTAAAAATGAGTAGCAAAATACATTCCGCGGAGATGTGAATCGGGTGTAAAATCGATATCTCCGACAGGGGGCTCAAAGCCTCCCAGCCCGTCAAAGAAGGATTCCGAAAAGAATCTGCCGAAGCCCGCTATGAGCGTCAGCTCGTCCTGACCGCTGATTACCGTCCGGCCGGTCTCATTCCGGATGATATATCTTTCGTCCTTAAGGGTTCCGTCAACGGAAAGACATACAGTATAGTCTCCGTCTGCCCCGGCTTCGGCTGTCTTTATTTTCTTTGCGTACAGATGCCTTACGGCCGCATGAAGCAGCAGTCCGAAGGCATCGGGATTCATTCCGCGATTGATAAAAGCAATAGTCATATTCATTCTCCCTGCATTTTCAGATAAACGTCGCTTCGTCAGATTTTTCCGCCGGAGGACTCTCTGATTTTAAGCGTAGGCGTAAGATAAAGCGTCTGATAAGGTGATTTGTCTCCGCCTATTCTTCTGAGAATAAATTCGGCGGCACGCTCGCCGACGTCAACAACCGGCATGGAGATGCTTGAAAGAGTCGGAGAGGAGAAAGCGGCAAGCTGGCTGTCGTCGACGCCGATGACGGCGATATCTTCGGGAATCGAAAGGCCCGCGTTCCTGAAGGCCTTCATTGCACCGAAGGCGAGGTCGTCATAAGCGGTAAAGCAGGCCGTGGGTCTCTCAGCTTCGGGAAGGCTGAGAAGCTTTCCCGCGGCATCGTATCCTCCGGCGCAGAATCTGCCGCAGTCGTTGACAATATATTCATTCGGCACAGTAAGTCCGAGGGAATTCATGGTTTCCCTGAAGGCATTTTCCCTGCGGGCCGTAAAGCAGTCGCCGATAAAAGCGATTTTCTTGTGTCCGAGCGATGCAAGATGCTCGACAGCCATCTGAACGCCGAGGGAATGGTTTACGGAGATGACGTCGCAGAAATCGATGTTGCTCTTGCGCGATATGATGACCATATCGGTTCCGGCGTTCTGCACCTTCTTCTTTACATGGGAAAAATCGATGTCTATTTCCGTCATGTACAGAAATCCGCTGACGCGGCTTCTGAGAAGATAATCGATGGCCTCGTCCTGGCCTTCGGCATTGTCAAAATCCGTAAGCATGGTAACGACGCGGTAACCGGCCTTTTCCACCTTTTTCTTGAAGGACTCGAAAATACCGTTGTAATATTCGGAGCAGAGCTCGGTAAACACGGCGCCTATGGTGCCGCTGTTTCTGCAGCGGGTATTAAGCCTGGCAAAATCATATCCTCTCTCAACAGCCTCCGAACGTATTTTTGCCGCTGTTTCCGGATTCAGATCCGGCTCGCCTCTGAGAGCCTTGGATATTGTCGAAACGCTGTAGCCGAGCTCGTCGGCTATCTGTTTTAATGTTGCCATGACATGTTTTCTCCGTTAAAACACTGTACTTATCACATTCGCTGTCATTTTTCGAAACTTGGAGCGAATAAATTCAATTTTCACAACAATATATTATCACAAAGCAGGTCGGGTGTCAAGAATTAATTTATTTTTTTAAATAAAAAACATAAAAATAATTATTGACAAACGCTGTTTTTTAATATATAATTGTTTTACGTAATTTCAGAGCCTTGTTTTATTTTTTCGAAACATTATTGTTAACATAATTCCACGAAAGGAATCAAAACCAATGAAATCATTAACAAATATTTCCGCACTGCTCCTATGTGCGCTTATGCTTATCTCCTCGCTGGCCGCCTGCGCCGACAAGGGTGATTCCGGCGCAACAACCGTCCCGTCCGCAACAACCGCTCCTGAGTCACAGGGTGAAACGGTATACGATCCGCTTGCATCCGTTCCTGTTCAGAATTTTGACGGCTACGAGTTCAACATTCTTACTCCTACCCACGACTGGGCAATCTGCAACCTTGCCGGTTCGGAGATTACCGGCGACACCATCCAGGATGCGATTTATTCAAGACAGCTCAATACTGAAAAAAGATTAAACGTAAAAATCAACGAAAGAATCCTCCCTTCCGGCGTTGCCGCTCTTCTTATGTCTCAGTCCGTAGCGTCAGGCGATGAGGCCTACGATGTCGCACAGGTCCCCACTCACGATGCTCTTGCGCTTTACGTCGGCGGCTATACCACGGATCTCGGCAATGTTTCCACAATCAACCTTGACAATCCCTGGTGGGAAAAATCCTTCAACGAGCAGGTTAACTACGGCAACAAGAGACACTATATCGCCTTCGGTAATCAGTCTCTTATATACTACTCCAGCTTCTACATCTTCGTATTCAACAAGGAAATGATCAAGTCGTACAACCTTGACAATCCTTACGACCTTGTAAAGAACAATCAGTGGACCTGGGAAAAGGCCTACCAGATGATGACCACCGTCGCAACAGACTCCGACGGAGACGGCGCCTTCAACCCCGGCAAGGACATCCTCGGCATCACGGGTCACGTCAACCACTCGAGAAACATTCTCTTCTCATCCGGCTTCACGATCTGCGAAAGCGACAACGAAGGCAATCTTTCCTTTGACAACCTGACCGACAACTACATCACGGCGTTCAGGCAGTTCACGGATTACTTCATCGCTTCTCCTTACGCCGCTCTCGCCGGAGTTACTCCCGGCAGATACAACGGATACACCGGTGCCGCCGGCATCAAGAACTACATCTCCGTCTTCATCGAGGGCAAGAGCCTCTTCCTCACCACCGGAACCAATGAGGTTCTTCAGATCAGAGAGACCGAGACCGAATACGGCATCGTAGTCGTTCCCAAATACACCGAAAGCCAGGAAAAGTACATCACTCCCGTTTACAGCGCAACTGCCGGAATGGTTATCCCCACCTGCTGCGGCAACACCGAGCGCGCCGGCCTCGTTCTCGAGACCATGGGCGGATATTCCTACCAGAACATAGTTGACAAGCACATCGGAATAGTTCTTCACTACAGAGTATCCCAGGATCCCACCGCTATCGAAATGATTAACCTGGCATATGCAAACGGTGCCATCGATACAGCCATGGCGAACAACTTCGGAACCTGCGTAAGCGTTCTCAACAACCTCAATGTTCTCGGAAGCGGAGAAGTTGCCAGAGTCTTTACCGGCATCAAATCCAAGCTTAAGAGCGACATTACGGCCGCTGAAAACGCTCTCGACTGAGTCAGTTTACAATCCGGGGGAACCGAGAACAGTTCCCCCGGGTAATTTATATTTATAGTGTAATAAAAAAATGAAACAAAACGGATTAATCAAATTCAGACACCTCTTTGCTCTTCTTCTCGCGCTTTCCATGCTTCCGGCGCTTTTCTCATGCACCGACGGAAAAACCGACGACAGCGATACCGTTCCTCCTGAAACGACTGAGGCTCCGGCCGCATCCCCCTTAACACTGGCTGAGGACGGAAAGGTCATTGCCAGAGTCATCCGCGGCTTCAATGCGAGCGATGAGGAAATAAACGCCGCAATGGCCGTAAGACAGGCGCTGCTCGGTCTTTTCCCGGGTTCTAACGTAGAAATCGCCGATGACTTCTCAAAGGACAAAACCTACAACTCCGATACAGTAGAAATACTGGTCGGCAAAACCGAATATCCGCAGACGACGGAGGCCATGAAGAACCTGAAATACGGAGACTACGGCACCGTAATTTCCGGCAACAAGGTTCTTCTCATCTCCCACGCCTCCAACACCTTCCCTCTTCTTGCATCAAATTTCTGCGATGTGCTGAGAAAGTCGGTTTCGGCGGATAAAAAGTCTCTTGTGCTTTCTCCCGATGCCTGCTCCGTTGACAGCTTCAGCCGTGAGCTCAATGCCGTTCCCGTGGCGGATGCCAAGCTCGGCACCATCATAAGCTGCGGCGACAGCGCCTATCAGCTTTATTTTTCTCCCGCACAGGCGGATGATCTTGACGCATATCTCGGCAAGCTGAAAAGCGACGGCTACACCGTCACCTCCGACCGCGAGGTCGGCAGCAACCGTTTCTGCAGCCTTACGTCCTCCTCTTATGCAGTCACAGCCTATTATACCGATACAAACAAGACCGTAAGAGTAATTGTAGAGCCTATTGCCAACTATTACGGCGTAGGAACAGCCACCTCGGACAAGAAGGTTACCCCCTCCGTCACCATGATAGGAAGACGCTTCTCGAAAACGTCCACATATCTCGACTGTGACGCCGGAGCAGGCCTTATGTGCTTCCTCATGCAGCTTTCCGACGGCCGCTTCGTCGTCATCGACGGAGGCGTTTCGGACGGCACTGAGCAGTCCTATTCTCAGGCTCTCTACTCAAAGATGGTTGAACTCGCCCCCGACAAGAACAACATCGTCATTGCCGCATGGTTCTTCACACATTCGCATTCGGACCACATCGGAGGCTTCAGAAGCTTCTCTGTTTCTTATTCCGGAAAGGTCAAGCTTGAAGCCATTCTCAACAATTTCCCCTCGGAAACCGACCACAAGGTCAGCGACGAGAAAAACGACTACACGAATTTCAGGGCTGCCCTCGGTTATTGGCCCAAGGCTCCCCCTTACAAGCTTCACACCGGTCAGCGCTTCGCAATCCGCGACGCGGTGTTTGAAGTT
>JAKSPQ010000059.1 GCA_024404665.1 Clostridia bacterium | reverse complement strand
TCCGGATTTGTGCGTGGACGTATCGACGGACAGATCTATGAGCTCGACAGCACGCCCGCGCTTGATAAGAATAAGAAGCATACCATATAGATCGTTGTGGACCGACTGATCGTACGCCCGGGCCGTGATTTCCAGAAGCGCCTGGCCGATTCCATCGAGGCCGTCATCAGACGCGCACTGAGAGACGAAAATGTCTGAAAAAGACACAGTTAAGACCTCACTGCCGCCCGATGCGGCCGATCCGACCGTCGATGCGCTCGCATATCTCGGCGATTCGGTTGTAGAGCTTCTCGTCAGGGAAAGACTGGTTAAAGCGGGGCTTTGCGGCTCATCGAGGCTGAATTCCGCAGCGCTGAAGTACGTAAAGGCCACCTCCCAGTCGGAGGCGGTCGACAGGCTTCTTCCGATTCTCACCGAAAAGGAGCTCTCGGTTTATAAGCGCGGCAGAAACGCAGGGCACGGAAAAAACACTCCCAAGAGCGCAAGCGTCGGAGAATACCGCAGGGCCACGGGGCTTGAAACTCTGTTCGGATTTCTCTGGCTCTCCGGAGAGTATGAGCGCGCCGTAACGCTTATCGGCGCGGCATATCCGGATCTTGCAGGGGAAGCCGGCACCGTTTGAACCCCGATAAACACGGAGGGCTCCCGGACCGAATCCGGGACCGCTTTCCGCGGTTTCATAATACCACAAAACTCATTAAAAATCCCGGATGAAACATCCGGAGATTGACGCGGTTTTCCGCGTCAGGAAAGGCTGATATGAACCATCCCGTAATTAAGATCAATGTCAGAAACTACGGCACCATGACTGCCGAGCTTTATCCGGAATTCGCTCCCAAAACCGTAGCGAACTTCCTTAACCTCATAGAGAAAAAATTCTTTGACGGTAAAATCTTCCACCGTATAATCAAGGGCTTTATGATTCAGGGCGGCGGTTATTCCGAAGGCTTTTACGCCGGAAACGTCGATGAGAAGGGTGCGGAGCCCATCCGCGGCGAATTTGCCGCAAACGGCTTTGTTCAGAACACCCTGAAGCACACCCGCGGAGTTCTCTCCATGGCGAGAACCTCGGATCCCGATTCCGCAACCTCTCAGTTCTTCGTAATGCATAAGGATGCTCCCCACCTCGATGCGCAGTACGCCGGCTTCGGCAAGGTCACTGACGGTCTTGACGTTCTCGACAGCATCGCTTCCGTAAAAACCGGAAGACTCGGCTGGTTCGGCGATGTTCCCCGCGAGCCTGTCGTGATTGAAAGCATCACTCTTTCGGAAGAATAATCTGCATTTTCCCGCTTCTCTTCAAGGAAGCGAAAAAAAACAGGACAGACGGCAACACTTTCTGTTTTCGACTTCTTGATGAAACCGTTTACAGAGATGTTGCCGTCTGCCTGCCTTTTTCTGTTTTTCCGAAAAAGAATTTAAGCCCTTACTAGTGTAAAAAACTGGCTTTAACCGTATGCGGCAAAAGGTATTTCATATCCCGATGCGGCAAAGCTGAATTTCGGTAATACTTTGTTCGGTAATGTTATTATCTATGCAACAATACCGCAACAAGCTTTTATTCCGTCTTATTGAATAACTGTCTTCCTGCGGAAAAGGATCATGGCAGCGCCCGAAGCAACGCTTAAGAAGGCAAGAGCCGCGAAAGAGCCGCAGCCCTTCTTTTCTGCCGGAACGGTTTCCGGGGCCGTAGTCTCAACAGCCTCGGTCACGTCTGCGGTGGTGACCTCGGGCTCTGTTTCCCTTGCGGGGAACTCTGCGGTTTCCTTTTCTCCGCACTTTTTGCACTCGCGCTCACCGGTCCAGGGTTCGGTTGCCTTGCCCTCGGATATTTCCTTCCATTCGCCGAATTCGTGCTCGCATTCGGTGGTTTCGGCGGGAGCCGAGGAGGCATCGCCGATATCAAGATAATCAAGAAGGAGCTTATAGATTTCGTCGTGACCTATGCTGTTGGGGTGAATATCCATCGTAAGAATATTGGTTCTTGCGGCGGCGAAATCATCGATGACGGAGGGAACGTCTACGATTTCGTATCCGGCTGTCTCGACCACAAGCTTCATCGCGGCATTGATGGATGCAAGCATGGGAGCGCCGAGGCTGTTTACGGGCTCAATGCCCGGAACCTTGTTCAGGGGATTGTACTGGGCAAGAAAAAGCACTCTTGCATCCGGGTTGTAAGACTTCAGCATGGAAACGATTTTTTGCATGTTTGCGGTGTAAAGCTTGACGATGTTCGTAAGCTGAGCCTGAAGCTCGGCGTTGGCCGCAGCCGCGGCAAACGCGGCAGCATCTGACGCCAGGAGCGTAGACATGGCTTCCGCAAGGCTTGATATCGTCTTGCCCGAAACCGCGGAGGCAATCATGGCGAGATTGCCGAGAATCTCGTTTCCGCCGATGGAAATTATAATAAGATCCGATTTTTCGACATATGACTTCACCGAGGGAAGAAGCGCAAGGAGGTTGGAGCTCTTGTCACCGTTAACCGCCTTGTTGATGTATGTGCTTCCGGCCTCAAGTCCGAGCGCTGCCGCAAGCTTGTTCGCATAGCTGGGACATTTATAAGGGTCTCCCACCGTATAATTCTGCAGACCGTATCCGGTCGTGATGGAATCGCCGAGGACCAGCAGCTGTCTGTATGTTTTTTTATCCGCGTCGGCCGCAAACGCGGGTACCGCAGCCCCGATAAGCAGCATGAGTGCGAGCGACAGCGATATTATTTTCCCTGCGAACGCTTTTCCTGAGGTTTTCGACTTGTTTTTCATTGTTTTCTCCCGATAATATAGACTGATAAATTCGAAACGGCTGCTTATCACAGCCGTTTTTTATTATATTATTTTTAATGCGGTTTGTCAAGTTTTTCCGAAAGTCGACCGTAAATTATTTTTAATGAAAAATGTCCTAAGCATCGATAATAAACATCTTTTCCATAAGAAGCCTTTTCACCCGAAAAAACAGAATGTTTTATTGAGGGGGAGGTAAGCTGTTTTTCAGCTGCTGCGCCTGTTTCTTCATATTGCGCTTTTCTGCCTTTCAGTCGGGACCTCCTTTTTAGTCCGTAGACTTCTGCTTTTAAAGCCGCTTTTCAGGCCGAGGCTTACTGTTTTGAAAAAAACAATTGCCAATTTGCCTTTTATATGGTATAATATTGTGATTATATTATGATTCGGAGTGTACCCTTATGAAAAATACAGTAAAAAAACTTTCCGCGCTCATGCTTCTCCCGGCCTCTCTGCTTTCGTTTGCTTCGTGCGCGGGAATTCACGCGGATATATACGTAGGCCCGTCTTATTCGGAAACCGTTCCGGCAGATGCAGCGCCCGTAACCGTTCCCGAAACCGATGCTCCGGCTGAAGTTACGGAAGGAAGCCTTCCCACTGCCGCCGACGCCGACGCAAAGCCCGGCATGCCGACGGTAATCATTCCAGGTATGTCCGGCACGGATTTTGATTTCCTTAAGGATTATCTCCCCACAGAGGAAGAAAAAGAAGCAATCCGCAAAAAAGCCGAGGAAATGATGTCCTATATGTCCGCATTCGAGGCTTATGTCAGGGGCGAAAGCGACGAAGCTCCGGAGGAGTACTCCGAAAGCTGGAACAAGGCGAGAGAGCTTTACAATGCCGGAAAGGAAGCCGCCGAAGCACGGAAGGATGAGATTTCCGCCGAAATCGAAAAGCTGATGAACGACGGCCGGAAGCTTGCGGACGATATCAAATCCTTCCTGGACGAAAACCGTGAAATAACCGATGAAATCGCCCGTCTCTTCAATGAACTCGCCGAGAAAGCTAAGGAAAAATTCTCCGAATATGATTTCGGCTCCTTTGACCGCGAGGCTGCGGAAAAGCGCGCCGGGGAAATCGCCGAAAAAATTGCGGAACTGCTCGGCAGTCTTCCCTGCGTCTCCGCGGAAATAACTCAATAAAAAACAAAAAAATACACAGCTGCGCCCTCACTTTAAGCCGAGGACGGAAAGGAAAACAAATGAAAAAGACATTAGCTCTTCTTCTTGCAATGCTCATGCTGCTTTCAGCGCTTGTTGCCTGCGGAAATCAGCCCGAAAATCCGGGCGAGAGCACCACTGCTGCCGTCGTTCCCGGAGATACCACCGAGATTAAGACGGAAGCTTCCGAAACGGAATTCATGCCCAGCAATGTTCCGGATTCTCTCAAGTTCCCCGGAACCACCATCAAGTTCCTCTACTGGAGCGACGTTGAGCGCGAAGAATTCTTCGTAGAAGAAGAAAACGGCGAAAAGGTTCACGACGCTATTCTCAGAAAGAACCAGAGAACAGAAGAACAGCTCGGTGTCACCCTTGAGTGGGTCGGCACTCCCGGCAACTTCGGCAACCAGGCCGCCTTCGTACAGGCCGCCCAGAACTCCGTAAACGGCGGCGTAAGCACCGCTTACGACTTCTATGCCAGTTACTCCCTCGCGGCTCCCACAATCGCCCTGAAGGGCCTCTCCGCCAACCTTGCGGATTATGATATCATAGACCTTTCCAAACCCTGGTGGCCCAAGTCCCTTGTCGAGCAGACCACAATCAAGGGCAAGAACTTCTTCGTATCCGGCGACCTTTCAACCAACCTGCTTTACATGATGTACGGCGTTTTCTTCAACAAGGACATTCTTGAGGACGTACACAGCGGCGAAAACATCTACGACATCGTCAAGGACGGCAAATGGACCCTCGACGAGCTCATCAGACTCAGCGACGGCGTTTACGAAGATCAGAACAGCGACGGCGCCATTTCCTACGGCGACAGATTCGGCTTTGAGGCCATCGACCTCCACTTTGACTGCTTCTACATCGGCTCAGGCCTCAAGAACGTAGAAGTTGACGATGCCGGAAATCTCATGCCTTCTCCCGATTTCGGCGGAGAAACCTCCATCGCACTTGCCGAAAAGCTCTGCAACTTCCTCCACACCTCCGGAATGGCCTGGGGCAAGGGAACAACATCCAAGGACAGCTCCAGCGACGCTTTCGCCAAGGGTGACACTCTCTTCATCGCAGACCGCGTATACGCCACAACCTTCAACGCCATGAAGGCCAGCGATGTAAACTACGGTATTCTTCCCGTTCCGAAGTACAGCGAAGATCAGGAAAACTACGTAACCGCTATGGCATTCCCCTACACCATGTACTCCATGTCCGTTGCTTCCCCCAACAAGGAAGCCGCAGCCGCCACTCTTGAGGTTATGGATTACGTTTCCTACGTAAACATCAAGCCCGCCCTCTTTGACGAGACCATGAAGGCCAGATATTCCAAGGAAGCCAACGACGCCATTATGTACGACTTCATTCACGACAATATCTTCTTCGAGCTCGGCAGAGTATTCACAACCGACCTTAAGAACATCTCCTATCTGCCCTTCAGAGACTGCATCAAGGCCAACTCCGGTTCGACATGGAAGAGACTTGCTCAGGGCAATACCAACACCATGAAGAAGGCTATAGAGACCATCAACTCGGCTCTCGACAATCTCCAGTAATACAACGGAACAAAAAATGACACTTTATGAGGAATTAAAAGCAAGAGGCCTTGTTGCTCAGGTTACCGATGAAGCGGAAATCAGCAACATGGTAAACGCCGGAAAGGCAAAATTCTACATCGGCTTTGACTGTACGGCAGACTCGCTTACAGCGGGACATTTTATGGCACTTACTCTCATGAAGAGACTTCAGGCAGGCGGAAACAAGCCCTATGCCCTCATCGGCGGCGGCACAACCATGATCGGCGACCCCTCCGGAAGAACCGATATGAGAAAAATGCTCACCAAGGAAGACATTGACCACAATGCGGCCTGCTTCAAGGCGCAGATGGAGAGATTCATCGATTTCGGCGAAGACAAGGCCAAAATGATGAACAACGCCGACTGGCTGCTCGGTCTCAATTATGTTGAGCTGCTCCGCGATGTCGGAGCCTGCTTCTCCGTAAACAATATGCTCAGAGCCGAGTGCTACAAGCAGCGTATGGAAAAGGGTCTTTCCTTCCTGGAATTCAACTACATGATTATGCAGTCATACGACTTCTATCATCTCTATAAGACCGAGGGAGTCAATATGCAGTTCGGCGGCGACGATCAGTGGTCCAATATGCTCGGCGGTACCGAGCTTATCAGACGCAAGCTCGGAGCCGATGCTCACGCAATGACCATCACGCTTCTCACCGATTCTCAGGGCAAGAAGATGGGCAAGACCGCCGGCAATGCCGTCTGGCTCGATTCAAAGAAAACTTCTCCGTACGATTTCTATCAGTACTGGAGAAACGTAGGCGACAGCGATGTGCTCAAGTGCATCCGAATGCTCACCTTCCTCCCCATCGAACAGATCAACGAGATGAACTCATGGGAGGGCGGACAGCTCAACAAGGCCAAGGAAATCCTTGCTTATGAGCTTACGGCTCTCGTGCACGGACGCGATGAGGCCGAAAAGGCCGAGGCCTCCGCCAAAGCGCTCTTCGGAGCCGGAGCCGATGCGGAAATTCCCACAACGGTTCTCTCCTCCTCAGATCTCAGCGATGACGGCACCGTTGACATTCTGACCGTTCTCGTCAAATCCGGCCTCACCGCCTCGAAGTCCGATGCAAGACGCGCAGTCGAGCAGGGCGGAGTTACCGTTGACGGAGAAAAAGTCACGGATATCAAGGCCGTATTCTCCGGCGACGCTCTCCGCGAAGGAAAGGTTGTCCGCCGCGGCAAAAAGGCCTTCAAAAAGGTTAAGGTCGACTGATAAGACAAAAAACATATCCGAGCCCCAAATCAGGGCTCGGATATGTTTTTTGTATGAAGCATGAAGCTTCCGGAAAAAGAAGATGCATGCAGCTTCAATCCTGAGAATCCGAACAGCTGTTTAATAGAGTTTTTCAGCTTCTTTTGTTCAGTCTTTTTCAGTATCTTCTCTTTACGCCACTTAAGCTTCAACTCAGCTTAAATAATTCAGTCTTTTTTCAGCTTCTTTTTTTCGGCCAGGTATTTTTCGAACGAAAAGCATTCAAAAACAAGAAGCACATTCGGCAGCACGGCGGATATCAGAAGTACAATTCCGAGCCGCACGCCCGACAGACTGAAAATAAGAAAATACTCCGCGACTATGAACGCAATAACAGCCGCCCCGCATATTTCAAAGCCTTTTCCGAACAGCCGTGTGCAGAACACATTCAGCAGAATAATAATGAGAAGCAATAAAAGGCAGGGGACCATGACAACGGAGTATTCCAGAAGCAGCACAACGGATGAAACGACTGAAAGCACAAGTCCGTCCTTAAAAGTATCCGCAACCGCAATAAAGTGAAAAACGAAAGCCAGATTCATAATAACGGTAAGAATAATCTCTATAATTTTCAGAGCTCTCACCGTTCCGGGCTTCAGCGATGCTTTTTTCATCTTCCGGCTTTCTCCAGAATACAGAGAGCCGCGGGAACATCTCCGCCGTCCTTCAGCGCAGACTCCGCAGAGGCTCTGTCGCAGTCTGAGAGCTCCATAATGATCCTCACGGCTCTTTCCTTCAGCTTTTCGTTGGAAGGCCTTACGTTAATCATCAGGTTGCTTCTGACGCGTCCGGTTTTTATCATGGCACCGGTTGACAGAATGTTCAGTATGAGCTTCTGTGCAGAGCCCGCCTTCATTCTGGTGGAGCCGGAAATCACCTCCGGACCTACATAAGCAGAAATCGTAACTGAGCAGACGTTTTCCATGAGAGAACCCGGATTGCAGTTCACTCCCACGGGAATCGCGCCCAGACCTGCCGCTTTTTTGAGAGCGCCGATGACGAACGGAGCCCTTCCTGAGGCCGACAGGCCTACAACGACATCGCCCGCCTCTATGTTTTCGTTTTCAATAGCACGGGCTCCCTGCTCTTCGCTGTCCTCGGTTCCCTCCGATGAGCGGAACATTGCATCGCGGCCGCCCGCGATAACGCCTCTCACGAGGAACGGATCCACGCCGAATGTCGGGGGGCATTCGCTTGCATCGACGACCCCGAGCCTTCCAGAGGTACCCGCTCCCACGTAGATAAGATGGTGTCCGTGCATCATCGCATCCGCGATGATGTCGAGAGCCTTTGCTATTTCGGGCGCGGCCCCGTCCACCGCATCCTCTACGGAGCGGTATTCGTCGTTTATCGTCTTCACTATTTCCAGCGAAGACATCTTGTCGATTCCGAGGGTCCGCGGATTGCGGCCCTCGGTTTTTAACGCATCGTAGTTGTCTCTCATCTCAGCTTTTCTCTTCTTACCTTTGAAGCATATTCCTCCAGAGGCTCGCACTTCTGAAAAATGACGATTCTTCCGGCAGCCTTCTGCTCCTTAAAGGTTTCTCTGTCCTCAACGGTCCACACTGCAGTCATGGCATGATAAAGCTTATCGCAGATCACGACGGGAAGCGCCTTCGGATACTTTATGTCATACGAAATGTAATCGGGCTTTGCCAGAAAGTTGAAAAACATTGTGGATATGCAGAACTTGGCGACAAACGGAGCCTTTCTGTTGCTTCTGAAAAGGTTGGTGGTAAGCTGACCTCTGACATATCTCGGTCTGTTTATTCTGAACCAGTTGAGAAGGAACGGATTGAAGGACTCTATTGAGAAGTAGCCGTCGTAATGATCGAGGATGAGCGCCACCTTCTCACAGAGCGTTGTATCAAGTCCCTTGAGCTCGATAATCAGCGGTATTCTGTGATCGATTCTGTTCAGAACGTCCTCGAAAAGCGGTATTTTCTCATATGTTCCGTGAATATCCACCCAGCTGAGCTCCGATGACGTCAGAGAGTCGACGCGCTCGGGTCTGCCGCAGAGTCTTTCAAGTGTATCATCGTGAAATACGACGATTTCTCCGTCCGACGAGAGCTGAACGTCAAGCTCAATGCCGTAGCCGAACTCGTCAGCCTGTTCAAAGGCCGGCAGGGTGTTCTCGACGGCCTCGTTCTTGCCCCAGAGTCCTCTGTGAGCATAATCGACCTTCAGAGGCTCAACCGAAGTTTTGGGCTCCGGCCGGGGCTTTAACAGAATCACATATACAACGAACAGGAGTGCCAGAACGGCCAAAACAATAAGTGCTGGAATCATTTTTCAATATCCTTACTTTCCTGAAGCATCAGTCATCGACATCAAAGGCCTCAAGGGCGCTCTTTTTGGGAACGGGCTTGGAATCGCCGTGCTTTACAAAGAGCATTGTAACGAATGCCAGAGATACGAATACGGCGGCATAGGGGAACAGAACGGTCATTCCGAAGCGGTCCATGAGAAGTCCGGAGAAGAAGGGCGTCAGAGCCTGAGCCGCCATGCTGGCTGCGTAATAATAGCCGGTGAATTTGCCGATATCTCCGTTCTTTGAGAGCTCGACGACCATCGGGAAGGAGTTTACGTTAATTGTTGCCCATCCTATTCCGGCAAGAGCAAACATTATGTTCATGATAATACCGGGAGCGCCGACTCTGAGGAAGCAGGCAACGGTAAACGATGCGGCGAGCATCACGATACCTGCGAGTATGGTCTTCTTTCTTCCGACCTTTGAAGCAATGATGCCGACAGGCAGATAGGAAATGACGGCAGCCGCATTTGCGATGAGAAGCGTAGTGCTGTAGTCAAGGTCCAGTATATTGGTTGCGTAAACGGAATACTTGGAGGTTACGGCGTTGTATCCGAAGTACCAGAGCGCTACGGAGAGCAGGATGAATACAAGAGAGAAAAACTCTGCGCCTGTAAGCTTTGAGTTTCCTCCGATTTTCTCCTCTTCCTCGGTGTCAAGCACCTCTGAGGCCTTTACCATTTCGTCAGCCCAGCGTGTTTCCTTTACGGTAAGCATGAAAATCGCAAGAGCCGCAAGCATAATTCCGGCAATGACCGCAAAGAAGCCTACCCAGGGTCTGAAGGTGTTCTTTATCGCGCTGTTGGCGAAAGCAAAGCCCATTCCCAGCACAAGGACACTCATTCCTCCGACGGTTCCCATGAGGTTTATGACGGCATTGGCCTTGGAGCGCAGAGGCTTTACGGTAACGTCGGGCATCAGCGCTACGGCGGGAGAACGGAAGGTTGACATCGATACGAGCACAACCATGAGGATAATCATAAACCAGATAAGGCTCGAGGGATTGGCCTTAGTGATTTCTCCGATGTACTGCTGTCTTGCGGGAACAACGTAGTTCGTATATACGGAGTTCGTCTTTTCGGAGAAGGCCGGGACTGCAGCGTTTTTTTCTCCGGAAAATACGGCTGCCAGAGAGATGTCCTTGCCGTCGACTGTTATGGTTTCGTTGATTCTGGTATCCGTCTCGGTTTCTCTGTCGCGTATCCAGAAGATTTCGCCGTCGTAAGTTACTATGCGGATCTTATATCTGCTTTCGATGGTGTAAAGACCGGTTCCGTCGTATTTGGAGGCAACAAGCTTCTTTGCCTTTATATCCGACTCATAAATCACGGATTTTATCGACGAGAACTCGTCTTTGGTATATCTCTCGCCGAGGGAGACTCTGTCTCCGTCGGGAGTAACGATCTTTTCGGAGGCCAGCGAGTCATAAATGACAGCAAGGTTTGTGGGATCGTCGATGGTTGTCACGCTCTCGATTTTCTTGAGCTGAGTGGCATCCGCAACTGTAAGAAGCATGAACGCGGTTACCGCGGCAATGGTTCCGAATAAAATAAAGGGTGTTCTTTTTCCGTGTTTGCTCTTGCATTTATCGGAGAGCGAACCGAAAAGAGGAAGCATAAAGAGCGCAAGAATGTTGTCGAGAGCCATAATGATTCCCGACCATGCCTGTGACATTCCGAATCTGTCCGTAAGGATTTTGGGAATAACGGTGTCGTAGGCTTGCCAGAACGTGCATATCAGGAAAAATGCGAATCCGACAAGCATAGTGCGCTTGATGTTCAGTTTCATTTTTAATCTCCTTAAAAATGTGATTATTATTATTCAATATAAGTATACTATAAAACCGCCGTTTTGTAAAGAGAAAAAACTTGCTTTTATTGTCTTCGGGATACTCCCATCCGAGATTGTCACGCAGCTCCGGACGGGCTTTTGACTTTTGTCCGTCCGACGTCGAATTATTAATATTGCATATATGAATAAAATATGATATAATATTAAGGTTATAATCATCACACACAAAAGCCTGCGGATTTTTGTCCACGGGGCATAATCCGAGGGAGGAAAAAAATGAACTTTGATTCTTCAAGAACCGAAAGAGTGCTGGGAGCCGAGGCCGTAAGAAAGCTCGCCGATGCTCACGTCGCTGTATTCGGTGCAGGCGGCGTGGGAGGCTTTGTCTGTGAGGCTCTCGTCAGAGCCGGCGTGGGAAGGCTCACCGTCATAGACGGCGACGTAATCGACAGTTCTAATATCAACAGGCAGATTATCGCACTGGCGGACAACGTCGGCAGACCGAAAACCGAGGCCATGAAGCAGCGCATACTGTCAATCAATCCGGAATGCGACGTAATCGCCAAGCAGCTTTTCTTTCTCCCCGAAAACTCGTCGGAAATTGATTTTTCCGGCTTTGATGCAGTAGCCGACTGTGTGGACACCGTCGCCGCAAAGGTTGAGATTGCAAGGCTCTGTACGATTTCGGGCACGGCCGTGATATCGTCGATGGGGGCCGGCAACAAGCTTCATCCCGAGCGCTTCAGAATATCCGACATATTCAAAACCGAGGTGGACCCTCTCGCAAAAGCGATGCGTGTCCGCCTGAGAAACGCGGGTATCAAACATCTTCCCTGCGTATGGTCTGACGAAATCCCCGCGGTCAAATCTGTTCCTCCCGGAAGTCTGTCGTTTGTCCCCTCCGCGGCGGGACTTATAATGGCGGGCTGGATTGTTAGGAAGCTTACCGGGACAGAAGGCCTCTGAGCGAAATCCCGGCAAAGGGCTAATAAAGGAAAACAGGATATGGATAAAGAACGACTTATTATAATTGCAATTTCCGCATTGATAGGACTGATAATAATCGCCACCGCGGTTATACTGATAGTAAGGACATACACGGATATGCCGGAAGACACGGCTCAGTCCTCCGCGATAACTCCTGCCGGCGATACGACATCGGCTCCGTTTGAAACGTCAGGGACATCCGTCGACTCATACGGCACGGACTCATCGCCGCACGAACAGGCGACGTCCGGAAGCACTCCGGCAGATTCCGGCACAAATGCGCCTGAATCAGCGCAGATCACATCATCTAACGCGGAAACTCACAGCATTACGACAGCATCGCCCGTTACGACTGAGGCGCCGGTTACGACTGAGACTCCGGTTACTGCGGCTCCTCCCGTTTCGACAGAGGCGGCGGTTACGACGCAGCCGACAGAAACATCGGCAATCACTGAGGCAGATACGTCATCGCCGGCCGAGACGACATACCCCGACGGTGTCACCGGCGGCAAGCATACGTTTGTCATCTCTGCCGACAGCAAAGGCAGCTTCAGGCTTCTGTCAAACACCGGTAAAATGGACGACAGGATTTATCCCGCATCGCTCACAAAGCTTGTGACCGCACTGACGGTCCTGGAGTACGCCGGGAACCGTCTTGACGACGTAATCACCGTCGGCGAGACAGAGCTGAAACTTGTAAAGGCCGGCTCCTCCCTTGCGGATCTCTCCGCAGGAATGAAGCTCACGGTTCGCCAGATGCTGGAATGCATGCTCATTCCCTCGGGCAACGATGCAGCATACGTTCTCGCAAGCTATGTCGGAGGCCTCATCGATCCTTCGGCAAAAACGGCTTCCCAAAGGGTATCGGTATTTGTCGGAAAAATGAACGAATGGTCGGCATCCAACGCGCTTATGAACTCAAGCTGGAAAAATCCCGACGGATATCACGCGGACGGGCACTATACATCCATGAACGATATGGTCGTCATCGTTATGCAGACCATTAACAACATGATTGGCGAGACTATCTACTCAGACTATGAAG